>DAOWES010000083.1 GCA_030638385.1 Candidatus Cloacimonadota bacterium
AAAATTGTTTGATCTAAAAAAAATAGTAGAGATGAGATACAGATACCTCTTACCCATAAACGCTTTATCAAATGAAATAGTATTTAAAGAAGAAATGGGAGGTTTTATAAATACAGTATTCTCCACAAACAAAGAGATGAATTTAGATATATCATCTTTTATTTGGAGCTTTAATGCTGATAAAATAAGTCTTAGCCTTGATAAAGATATAGATGTTAGAATAAAATATAGTAAACTGCTAGATCATAATATTAAATATGAATGGAAAATATATAAATTAAGTTTTATTACTGGTGTTAATACATTATTTTTATTAGAACCTCATGTAATTAGTGATAAAATATCAGAAATGCAGGATTCTCTATTTCATAATAAAACATTTAGAGTAAATGAAAAAGATATTAGAATAGAATTAATTGAAACTATTCATAAAAAGGAATTGAATTTCAATAATATTGACTTATCCGGACCATATTATTACTATATAGTTGCTTCAAAAAGAAATCCTCTTTATAATATATCATTGAGGGCAGATAAAACAATTTTCGTTGGTTTACACAGAAAAAATGTTGTTGGAGTTGAGATGCAAGGAGAAGAAGCAACTAATAAATTAGAAATTCAATTTGGCCCATATTATCAAAGAAATTATCGAATCAATAATTTAATATTTGGATTAAGAGCTACATATATCGTTGACTTTAGAAAATATAAAAATGAAGAAGATTATTTTTTTCAATCGCTTTTTATTTCGACAGGACCGATTATTGGATTAGGAGAATACAAGACATATGCAATTGAACCATTTTTAGGTTTTGGGAAATCAGATTTTAATAAAAACATATCAAATGTAATTACGTTCCAAGTTGGAATAAGACAAAGGTTGGGCGGTATATATTCTCGTTACATTTTACCAATTGATGGTAGTAGGAGTAATTTTTTTCTTGGTGTTATTATCACGATACCTACTTACAGAACAAAATGAATAATTAAATTGATATGATTGTTAAAATAAAATCGTATAACAACGCATCCATGCTAAATGCAAGAATAGCAAGAAGAGCCCCGCATAGCCCAACCATTATAGGCAATTGAAGAGTTGCATTTAAACTTTTCCCGGAATTACTGTTTTCAAGGATAATAATCAGAAGAGAAAAAAGCATCTCTGATATTGGATGTCCTTTCTATTTTACTATTTTGCCTTACGTTAATATTCTTTCCAATTTGAAAGTATTGAATAAATCGAAAACAATTGATAATTTTATCTTACAAAAGCGTTTCAACATACATAACCTCGTTTTTTTTAGTAAAATGTTTTATTCTGTTATGTGCTTATTTTTCAGTAGGTTGACATGAATCGGAAAGATTAGTGATTTAGTCATCATAAGTTTTTTAGGGAGGATTAATGAAAAGACTAATAATATTGGTACTTCTTATTGTAGGAAGCCTGTTAAGTGCTATCTCAATTTTTGAGTGGGATTTTATTGAAGATGAGAAATTTATAGTATTCTATCCGGATGGCTATAAATTCCAGGCAGAAGAGGTAATGCGTTATGCCAATAATCATTATCAGGAGATTAAAAATATTACCGGAAATGACAGTGATTTCAAAGTCAGATTTGTAATTCAGGATCCGGGTGAAGTAGCCAATGGCTATGCCGATAATGTGAATATGCTGATCAGTGTTTTTACGAATGATCCAACTTCTCTGGAAGATTTTTCCAATGATAACTGGTTACGAATTGTTAGCGTTCACGAACTTACGCACATTTCTCAATTGAGTAATAGCAGTGGCTTAAGCAAAGTAGCCACAACTCTTTTTGGAAATATGCTCTCTCCCAATATGGCTGTTCCCCTGTGGATTGTGGAAGGCATTACTGTTTTCACCGAATCCAGCTTAACCCCGTATGAAGGTAGAATGAATTACGGTTACTATCCGGCCATCGTTTCAGCTAAAGCCGCAGCAGGTAAATTACCGAATCTAGTTCAGGCAAGTTATTGGGATGCTACATATCCCGGAGGACAATATTACATTTACGGGGGCTCTTTTTTCAGATTTTTAAGCAAGCAGTATGGAAATGAGAAAATCGGGGAACTGTTCCGTAAAAACGGGGAAAAATTCTGGGGACTTACCAGCCTGGCCTTCCCGTTTACCGCTCTGGATATCTCTGCTAAACAGGTTTTCGGTAAATCCTTTCCTAAACTGTTTGAAGAGTGGCACCAGTATGAAACAGAAAAAGCTAAAGATTGGCATTATGCCGGGAATCAGCTGGATATAGATCAGGAAGACTGTTATGGAATTTCTCGTTTGCAGCAATATAACGGCGAACTATATTTTGTTAGAACGATTTTGGAGTATGCCAATTATCGTACCGAGATAGTTAAATATGACGGAATTACAGAGATTGTTTTAAAAAGCTTTCCCACAAGTTTTATCGGAAATCTGGAATTCAAGGATAACTGCCTTTATTATGCTTTAATGGAAATAAAAAGTGGTTTTGCCAATCATGATCAAAATGGGAAAGGTGCGATCGGTGTATTGTATAAATACAATCTGGAAACAGGAAAAAATAAGAAGATACTTAAGGCCGAATTCAAGGATTTTGAAGTGGAAAATGGTGATTCCATATTATTAGCAACTCAACGTAAAGACGCTTTCGGATCAATTGTTTATCGTTTTGATGGTAAGAAAAATAAGCTCTTTGAAACTAATAGAGTTATCGGCGAGCTTACTGCTGTTAATGGCTCTATGTATTGTGTGAATAAAGCTGCCAGCGGCAGTTGGGATATTTCCGGGCTTGATCTTAATAGTGGAACTCTTACTCCAATTTTAGATTCTCCCTGGCAGGAAACTCGCCTGAAGGCCGATGGTAAAAACTTCACATTTACCGGCAATTTCGATTCCCAATATTCAAGTTATCGCTACAATACCGAAACCGGAAAGCTGGAAAAAATGATTGATAGTAGCTTTGCCGCCGATGGAGTTACATTAGGAAATAAAACCTATTACCTGGCAGTAACAGATTGCGGAGAGAGAATATATACAACCGAAGTTAATGTTGAAGAATACACTAAAATATTGCCGAAAGCTTTTGTGCTACCGGAACAAGAAGTGGAGTATGCAAAAGAAGGAAATGCCTTCTTTAAAAATCTGAAATATCTCTTTTTGCCCAACAGTCGTTTTAATCCGCTTATCATTTCCGGACAGGATGGCATTGGGTACAATACTTACTTTATTTATATGAACTATACTGATACAATCTCCACTGATATAGAATGGAGTACAAAGCTGTTCAATCCAATCACTCTTTCTTTAACCGCAGAAGAAGTTTTTACCGGTTCCGCAGACTTCGCAGTAAAAAGCAGCTTGGAATTATACAGTTCACTCAGAAGCGGATTGGATGATATCAGCTTAACCTATTCCAGCGATTTTCATCAGGAAGTTCAACCGGGAATAAGTTTAGGATGGCATAATACCAGAGATCAATTAATTACTTCAGGGTATTATGATGTTAACAGCAAAGGGTATGCCGCTTCCGGCAGATTATCTCACTCTTTTGGTGCTGTGCAGCTTGTGGTTAACGGGAATTATTTTAACGAAGTGGATGCAGATCCTTTCATTTTAGGTGGAGATTACGACACTATTGATAAAGCAGAAGGATATGAAGTAGAAACTTGTTTTAATTTCCGTCTGTTAAAAATCCGCAACGGATTTTGGAATCCGAATTTAGCTTTTGGCGATCTGCACGGTTCACTGTTTGTCCAGCATTCTGCTTTGAATGAGAAGATTACCGGATACGGCACCGAAGCAGGTCTGGATATTGGTGTTGGTTGGATGATAAACCTTAACTTAATTTATGGTGTTAATTATGTGGATGGTGAATTAAAACAATATTACAGTATTGGATTGGGGTTTTAATTGCTTCAGCTGAGGAATTAAATAAACCAAAAGCTCCGGTTCGCCGGAGCTTTTGTCATTTTCAGGATACTGTTAAGGATTCAGTATTATATACCTAATCTTTCCGACACGTAAGTGCTTATAAAATAAGGCATGATTTTTCGCAATATACTTGGAGCTTCCTATAATTAGAATTGTTTAGCATGGCATTGATTGAGGTTTTAAGATTTGAACTCTGATTTTTAACTATCCTACTAAAAAAAAAGGACGAAACATAAAGCTTCGTCCAAGTGTAAATATTCAATATATTGTAATTATTTTAAAATTTCTTTTCGGATATCTTCATAAAGTTTAATCACATCAGCTTGATTAATATCATATGGATTAAGTGCCATATTTCTACTTCTGCAAACTTCCTTAGATTTTTCTTGTATGAATTCATCTGTTAAATCCATTTCCTGCTTCATTTCGAGCGAATTTAGCCATTCAAAAAAATCATGACGGGTAAGGCCGGCGTAATTAAAAATTTCATCAATTTCTTTATTTAGATATGGATAGAACATCTTCATCACAGGTTTCATCGCAATTCCATTTGCAAGTCCATGGCTTATCCCGAATTTGGTTGTAAGAGGATATCCGATTGAA
>DAOWES010000142.1 GCA_030638385.1 Candidatus Cloacimonadota bacterium
TCATCCTACTGTCCTTCTCCCTGCAGATATCGTTCTTCACTTTGTTCAGAGCCGAATCTTAGAAGAAACATGAGAATAACAAGAAGAATAAAAGAGACAAAACCAGTCATGAGATGACACTAATTGTTAAATGGTAATATACTCGAAATTGTTTTTTTCTTTCACCTTCTCCTTCTAGGAGAAGGCCGAGATGAGGTAGGATTCTGAAAAATCTCAAGACTCAGATTTACTGTAAATCGATATCTCAAAGGAGAATTGGCGAGAAGTAATGGCTTTGATCGAAATCGTTTTTCTACAAAACAGAGATCGTTTTTCTGCGAAAAGCCGATTCGTAGCTGATTCGTAAAAGCCGACAGTCGAGATCGTTTTGCAAGCAAAGCCGACTCGTAGTTAATTCGTGGACAAAGATTTTTTTTAAAGTGGGTTCAAAAATTAAATTATCAATTATGCAGAAAACTTTGCAAATTCATAAACAGAGGAGATATTATGCGAAAAGAATTAATTGACCTATGCAAAAAGCATCCGGATTTGAAAATTTCCTTTATTCTCTATGAATGGGAAACAGATTTTTTGAGATTTTTTCAAAGTATGACAAATTACAATATTTCCAAAACGTCCATTTCCTTACAAACTACTATCTACAAAGATAAAAAATCTTTCACTTTCACCCTTAAGGATCCCACTATCGAGCAAGTTATTGCTAAACTTGAAGAAGCTCAAATTATTGTTGATAAACTTCCTGCCGATCCCAACTTTATAGATCTGGAAGATAATATGGAAAAATCTCATGAATTTGATAAAATTAATAATATTGTAAAAGTTGGTTTAGAAAATAAAATAGCAATTCTGCAAAAACTCGCAGACGCTGTGGCTGAGTATAAATTTAAGATATTTGGCACCTTCATTTGCAACTATACTACCAGATATATTATCAACAGCAACGGCTTAGACAAACGCGAAATAAATTCGCCCATCTATTTCGAGTGTAAAGCTGTATCTGATGAAAATGAGGTAACTATATTGGAAGTATTTGGTGGAGAAGACTTTGCGAAATTCGATTTGGAAAAATTCGAGAAATCTATAGTTAGAAAAGTTGAAGCTGCCCAAAATGAGATTGTTGATGTTGAAGCAGGCGAATATGATGTTATATTGGCTCCTCGTTGCATCGGAGAATATATCGACTACCTGCAAAACAGCATGCAATGTGCTTCTTTGGATAATGGCCAAAGTTTCTTTGAAGGTAAACAAGGCAAATTGCTGTTCCCAAAAAATATTACCATTTCCGATAACCCCAAAGATCCTGAACTTATTAATTTTGATTATAATGCTGATGGTCACATTTACCAAAATGTTCCAATAATTGAAAATGGCGTTTTTAAAAATTTCATGGTGGGAAATTATTATGGTCGTAAATTGAAAATGAAGCGAAATGGAGCAAATGGCAGTGCGATGGTTATGGAAACCGGAGATAAATCTCTGGAAGAGATGATCGGTTCAATTAAGAATGGGCTATATATTTCCAGCTTGCATTACATGAATTTCATTAATCCCAAAGAAACTTCCGTAACCGGACTTACTCGCGATGGCACATTCCTCATTGAAGATGGGAAAATCACTAAAGTGGTTAATAATCTTCGCTTCACAGAAAAGATTTCCGATGTAATCGAAGCGATCTATCAAATAGAGAACCAAGCATACACAATCCCATATTCCAATAATTATGGTGAATTCAGTATCTACAGTGCTCGTATGCCTCACGTAGCGGTAAAGAATTTCAAGATCTCTTCCTCTACCAAAACCATTTAGGAGAACATTATGCAAGAAATGATCAAATCAATAATAAACAAACTTGATATACCAAGCATCACTTATACAGATGTAAGATTCACAAATACCGACAACCAAAAAGTTTACTTTGAAAAGGGAATCCTTAAACATTTTGGCTCAGACTTCGACTCTAAAGCTTTGGGTATTCGCATTTTAAAAGATGGTTGTTGGGGCTTTGCCGGCACAACAATATTTAGCGAAAGTTCAATAGAAAACACTATCAAACGTGCTATCTCAAACGCTACTCTAGGAAGTAATTTCAGGAAAAAACCGGCACTATTCAAGCCTTTACAACCTGTTGTAAAAAGCTACCATTTCACACCAAAAGAAGATCCTTTTGCAATGGATGATGAAGAGAAAATTGCCTATCATCAAAATATTGCTACTAAATTAGTCGGAAATGAAAAAATTATTTTTTCCTATGTTTATACAGAGTTCTATCGTCAATATAAGATCTTTGCCAATACCCAAGGAACTTTTGTAGATTCTACCGTTTATGATACAATGCCGATGATGTACGTGTTGGCATCCAACGGAAAAGAAGCGATGTGCCGTACTTATCCCGGCCACATGAATGGACGTCGAGGCGGCTTTGAAATTGTCCGCAACATCGAAATGGAAAAACATACTGCGATAATTATCGAGGAAGCTATCAAATTATTGGATGCACCACGCATCACCGAAGAGAAAGCTGATCTTATCATCGGTGGTGGACACCTTGCCTTGCAGTTACACGAATCTGTGGGACACGCAACCGAAGCAGATAGAATTTTGGGAAAAGAGATCTCTTATGCGGGGAAAACCTTTATCAAACCGAATATGATCGGGGACTTTAAATATGGCTCTAAGCTGGTGAATATTTACAGCGATAGCACCAACCCCAATGGGATGGGATATCACATCGTTGATGATGAAGGGACTCCGGGAACAACAGTTGATATTATCAGAGATGGGATCTTGCTAGACCAACAAAATTCGCAGGAAAGTGCTGCAATCCTCGGCTTGCAACCTTCATCAAATATGTTGGCTTCATTGGCTGATGATATTCCTCTAATCCGAATGACAAACTTCTGCTTAACTCCGGATAAAGGAAATCTGAAACAGCTTATTGCTTCAACTGAAAATGGTTATTATATTGACTATACAAAGAGCTGGAGCATTGACGATAATCGTAATAATTTTCAATTTACCACTGAGATAGGTTGGAAAATCGAAAATGGTGAGCTCAAACACATTGTGAAAGAACCAACTTATTTTGGAATAACTCCGGAATTCTGGGCAGCTTGCGATGGCATTTGCGGTGAAGAAGAATGGGAACTTCATGGAACTTTCCACTGCGGAAAAGGTGAACCGGGTCAAGCAATGCATCTTTCTCACGGAGTTGCACCGGCAAGATTCAAAAATATTATTTGCAATGTAAAAGCATAAACTTAAACTTTTCATCTCCGCTTAAATTCGGCCATGAAAAATGTTAATGAGGAAACTATGAAAAAGAAAATTTATTTTACTGCTATCTTTGTTTTTTTCGTTATAATGATTATATCTTGCCAAAAGATATTCTGCCAAAATTTGTTCAAAGCAAATGACCCTGATATATCTTTTAGTTGATTAATATTATGAAATTATCAGAAATTTTAGCTAGCAAACTACCCCGAAAACTTTCTATTGCAGAAGGTGAATTTCTAAAAAAAGAATTTATTCTTATTGAGAAAAAATCAACGGAAAATTCCAAAGAGCTCTATTTTAGATACATAAAAGAGATTCAAAACACTAAATATATTCTTACTGAAGAATATCTATTTAGAGATAACGAGACAATTATCGATCTCAAACGCGCCATTGCAAAAAATTTCTATTTGAGAAAATCAAAATGTTAGGATTCAAATGATCTATTATATTAGCAAAGTTATCATCTCATCCATATTAATCGTGCTCATTTCAGAAATTTCAAAGCGAAGTTCGCTAATTGGAGCTATTCTAGCATCGATCCCACTCATATCGCTAATTGCTATGTTCTGGATACATTTCGAAACCAAAGATGTAATGAAAATTGCTAAACTATCCAAAGATATATTCTGGTTAGTTCTGCCCTCTCTTTCGCTTTTTCTTCTTCTGCCCATATTATTAAAAGCAAAAGTAAACTTTTATCTAAGCATGCTAATATCATGTTCAGTAATGGTGATGATTTATTATTTCTCCATTTTCATCTTACGTAAAGTAGGAATAAACTTATAAACACCTTCTACTGCTTGGCTTTATTTATCATGAAAAAAAAGCAATTTAGTTTTGAAAAAATATTTTTAACTTCATGCCTTCGTGGTAAATCTTGGTTGCATCTCGTTACGAAGTTTTACTTCACGGTGAAACAAACAATTCTTTTGACACATTTACTCATAAAACGTTTTTCTTATTTTTTTATTTATGAATAAGGAAATAAGAAGGGAACAAAAGAATGGAAAAGATTTATTATCAAACGCGAGAAGTAGCCTTTAATACTGCTCTATACCTATTAAAGGACTGTAACGACGCGGAAGATATTGCCCAAATAGTCTGCCTCAAATTCCTGCAAAATCAGAAGCAAATAGAGAATCCGATTAGCTGGTGTAATACTGTTGCTCGGCATGAAGTTTTTGCTCTCTTAAAAAAGCAGAAGCTGCAAATAACCGGACTTGATGCCAAACTGGAATTTCTGGAAGCCGAGCGCTCTGAAACTTGTAAAGAAATAATACCCGAATTTGAGACCATTACCTACAAAGAGGCAAAAACTCTTTTATCCAAAGAAGAGTATAAATTCTATAATCTTATGCTTAAATATAAGCAGGATCCTAAGAAAATCGCCAAACATCTGAAACGATCCATCAGTTATGTTTATGGGCTTAGTTACCGAGTTAAGCGTAATCTGGTGTCTGCCAAACTACTGAAAGAGGGTTACCGAGGTACGAAAGAGATTGTGGGTTATAAATTACACCAAAACATCCTCAACTTTATCAAAACATTAAAGAAAAAAATGGAAAAAGATGACCTGCAAGCCATGCATAACTATTTTCGTGATATTGATATTACCAAAATCCCCAAACTGGATATAACTGAAACTCTGGATTATCATATCCACCTTCTTGGCGAAAGGTATTATGATGTATATATTCCTTATAAGAACAGCCACGGCCATGTACAGTTCTGCATTACCGATTTTAAAATTGATCCAAAAAATAATATCATTATTACCCGATTCTACCCCAAACCGGCGTTAGTAATTGAAATTGATGATCCCGAAGACAAGCTGATGAATGAATTTAAACCGAGGAAGAAAGGATTATTAACCGAGACCAAAAAAGAAGCCAAGGAGATAATCAAAAACTTTATTCGTAAATAAAAGCAACGTAGTAAGTTAGAGCAAAGCTTACTCAAAAAAAGACATCTTTTCGCTCTTAAATAGTGAGAAAACACTATGGAGGAGAAAAGATGTCTTTTTTATTAAAAAAATTTAACCAATCCCTTATTGCACTTACAGTTATATCTGTATTTGCTTGTAATTTATTTTCAATATCTGTAAATCCTGGCAATAGCAATTATGTAGCATTGGCAATGGTCAGTAGTGAGGAAATAGCAGATAGTGATTATGTTGTCCTTGAGCAATGTAATGATTATGAAATCATAGAAATTGACGGTAAAAAATATTATGTGGAAAAAGCAAAGTATTAATTCTATGCCTGAAAAAGTGTAAACAACGCAATGGAAAAAATTTATTATCAAATACGAGAAGTAGCCTTTAATACTGCTCTATACCTATTAAATGACAGTAACGATGCGGAAGATATTGCCCAAATAGTCTGCCTCAAATTCCTGCAAAATCAAGAGCAAATAAAAAATCCATCTGCCTGGTGTAAGACTGTTGCTCGGCATGAGGTTTTTACTCTCTTAAAAAAGCAGAACCTAGAGATAACCGGACTTGAGGCTAAACTGGAATTGCTGGAAGCCGAACGACCTGCAACTTGTGAAGAAATAATACCCGAATTTGAGACCATTATCTCCAAAGAGGCAAAAAGTCTTTTATCCAAAGAAGAGTATAAATTCTATAATCTTATGCTTAAGTATGAACAGGATTCGAAGAAAATAGCCAAACATCTGAAACGATCCATCAGTTATGTTTATGGATTCAGCTACCGGGTTAAGCGTAATCTGGTGTCTGCCAAACTACTGAAAGAGGGTTACCGAGGTACAAAAGAGATTATTGATTACAACACAAATAAAAAAATTATTTTTTTCATAAAAACGCTTATTGATAAAATGCAAAAAAATGATCTGAAATCTTTAAAACGATATTTTCAGAATTGTGAAAGCGAAATTCCCTTAATAAACATTACGCAGCATTTTGATTATGAAGTATATCTAATCGCGCCAGATATTTTCCATCTATCTGTTCCCTACCAAAATGAAAAGAACAAATTGGATATCTTTACTGTAATTTTTGCCCTCGATAAAAAGAGAAATATCAAAATACAAAAATTTATTCCTCAAGCTAATCGCATTTATCGCATAAACATGCCTTCCGAAGAAGCAGATAAAATGCTTCTCCCATTAAAAAAAGGAGTACCACAAGAATCTTTGGAAGAGTTAAAAGAAAAGTTTAAAAATATTTTGGATATCTATAAGTAAAATATAAAGTTAAGACCACTTTCAACTCAAAAATCAGTTTTTTTTAGTCTTATATATGAGGGGTATTTTTGAAAGAGTAAATTCATTCATTAATATATTTCTATTGAATTCTCTCGGTTAGAGAGAATTTGAGAATTATCGAAACAATAAGATAATTTAGAGGGGGATTTTCTCTTATCGGGCGAGAAA
>DAOWES010000131.1 GCA_030638385.1 Candidatus Cloacimonadota bacterium
GATATATTTGAGGATTTGGATTTTTTTGATCCAATTCTTAAAGTCGACTACACACCAAAATTTCCTAAAATAACTTACTTAGAGAATCCAACTAAATTCCCAATTAAGGAGGTTTTTTTAACAAAATCAAAGGATTGGCAAGAAGAAGAAGAAATTAGAGTGATAAAAAGTGATATAACTAAAAATAACGTTAGATTTAATAAAACTGCTCTAAAAAGTATAACCTTTGGATTAAATTCTGATCCCAAGAAAATTTCAGATGTTAAGAAAACTTTAGTACAAAATTCATATGATATAAAATTATATAGGCTAGTTAAACAAGAACAATCATTTGAGTTTTCGGTAGAATCAATATAATTATTGCTAACATAGCTATCCACATACCGGTTAGTTGTGTAGCCTAGTGTTGAGTTTGAAAAATAATCGCCGCTGTGGTACGTGGCATAGCCCGAACATTACATACAAGAGAAGTAATTTGATATAAAAAGTAGATATAGCACTTTTATTTGACATCAAACTTTATCAAAAAGATGTAGTACATTATTAAAAAATGAAATTAATTTAGTAAGTTGGAGATAGTAAAATGAAAAACAAAAAAATTAATGTAAGCGATACAGAAATTTCCATTACCTCAATTAATAATAAGGACTCTAAATGCAAAGAAGAAAAGAAGTTATTGGTCGTACTCCCAAAAGATTCCAACCACATGGTTTAACCATTATTTTTGAAGATAATGATATAATTGTTGTAAATAAAATGTCAGGTTTATTAACAGTAAGCACAGCAAAAGAAAAGCATAAAACAGCGTACCATTCATTAACAAATTATGTAAAAAAGGGTTCATTAAAATCACGAAAAAGAATTTTCATAGTTCACCGTTTAGACAAAGATACTTCCGGTCTCATAGTTTTTGCTAAAAATGAAAAAGCTAAACAATTTCTTCAAAAAGAATGGAAATCATTTAGTAAAACATATTATGCTGTTATTCAAGGTAAAATGAAAGAGAAAGAAAAGATAATCACATCTTATTTAGCTGAAAATAGTATTCATAAAATGTATTCTACAAAAGATCCCAAAAAAGGAAAATTATCCCAAACTAAATATAAAGTAGTAAAAGAATCAAAATATTTCACCCTTTTGGAAATTGAACTTCTCACAGGCAGAAAAAATCAAATCAGAGTTCATTTATCAGAAAATGGAACACCAATAGTAGGTGATAACGTTTATGGTAATCTCGATAAATCAGCCAAAAGACTTACTTTACATGCTGCTTCTCTTACACTGTTTCATCCAGTAACAAAAGAAAAAATGGAATTTAATTCAGAAATACCAGAATATTTTAATTCACTTTTAAGATTGAGATAAAATTAAATTCTTCTTATTTGGAATGTGGATTAGTATAGAATTTAGGCAATTATCTCGCATTAAGGAGAAAATTGACGATGACAATACCTGATTACAAGTACAGGAGTTTAGATGTAAATAGTATTGATGAATTAAGACAAATAGCTAAAATACATTTATCGGTTCCTGCTCTATGGATAAATAATTATAGCTTCGAAGAAATCGAAATTGATAGTACAGTTAATGACTTGCTCGTTAAAAGTAAATCAAACAACTTATTTTGTTACATATTCGAAAATAATAATGAAATTATATCATATATTTGGGCTGAAACGAGTAACATAAATCCTGAGATATTAAATATAATTTCATTGTGGACGAAGGATGAATATAGAAATAAAGGTTTAGGAACTTTTTTAAAGCAATTACTAGAAGATTGGGCAAAAAAACAAGATTTGATAAAAAAAATCGTTACAACAGTTAGTGCTAAGAATCTAAATATGATTAAATTAAATGAAAATTTAGAATATAAAATATCAAGTTATAATATGGTTAAAGAATTATAATTTATTTTTTTATTTTGTTTGCAAACATGTTAGATTTTCACGCGTTATTTATACTACATTACAAAATGAGAGAAAAAAGATTTTATCCTATGGGATGAATAATCATGTCACGTCTGTTGGAATGAACAAGATTAACACTCCTTTAGATAATATTTATATGCAGAAAACTTAAAATACTAATGAATATTGGAGGTTAAAATGAAAAAGAGAAAAATGACAATTCTAACGGTGATTTTATTGATGCTATTTGTAACAAGTTCATGGGCAGAAAAAAGTAAATTTCAAACTTATCTTACTGCCGGACGCTCAATAATATATTCAGAAGATAATCCAGAAAACATCTCACTTATTAATAAAAAGTATTATGAATCGGCAAATTACGGAATAATCCTGCAATTTGATAAGCACCTTCTTGATTTCAATTATAAATATTTTGGTAATAATCCCGGTGCTCTAACTGGCGAAATAAGCGATGAGATTACCGGAAAGGAATTTTGGGATTTTTCATTGAAATATGGCAGACAACTCTATTCATACGCCAATTTTGATCTGAATGCTCTTGCTGGAGTTGGATTTATTAAAAGAAAAGTAAACCGTTATAAAGCAGGTCCTCCCAGATCAACAAAAGCTGAATTTGTCACACTACCACTTAAACTGACTTTAAGTAGAGCAATTTATAAAAGAATTGGCCTGAATCTATCGATCTTTAGTGATCTTAATTTTGAAGAAACGATTGGTGGTTTAGAAATAAATCTCCAAGTTAGAATTAAGTAGTATAATGTAGAAATCGTGCGTGTCTTGAAAATTGAGATGTAATTCACCTATCAGGTGTACCCACAATAAGCAAGAAGAGAAGTTTACAAGCCATTGGCTGGCAGGAAGAACGTGGCAGGCTGCCAAACCATTAGCAATAACTGGATAAAGAATAAAAAATATAGGGGTATAATAAAAAATGAAATTTTCATCACTATATTTTGAAGTAACTCATTTTTGTAATCAGAATTGTAAACATTGTTATTTAGATGGAGGAACCCACCATAAAAGAGCAGAATTAAATACAGAACAAATAAAGGATCTTTTGAATAGATTCAAAGCTCAAGGGGGAAAATTTGTTACAATAACTGGTGGTGAGCCATTTACTCGAACAGATATTTTTACAATTCTTGATTATATTGAAAATTTGGATTTATCATTGTATTTAGCAACAAATTGCATTTTGTTGAATGAAGAAAAAATTTATAAGCTTTCACAATATAAAAATTTGAAATTAGTACATACAAGTTTATTGGGTAGTAATGAAAAAGAACATCAATATATTAGTAATCACAACAGTTTTACTCATATTTTAGAATGTCTAAATTTATTTTATAAGTATAATATTAATGTTAATCTTCAGGTTACATTAGCAAAAGATTATATCTGTAAAATGGTAGAAATGGCAGATATGTTTTCAAAATATCAAATTAAGTTTACTCCAATTGCCGATATTGGAATAAAGCAAGACAGAAAGTTACAAGAAGAGATAGTTCTTTCACCAAAAAACTATTACCTTTTCTTAAAAGAATATGAAAAAGTTAAACAAAAATATGGCGATAAAATCGAAGCTCATAACTTAATTACTTATAATGAATTATTAGAAGAGATTAACTATTATAAAGACAAAAAGTTCTATTCATTAACTAATTGGTGCTTGGTTTTAAGACCAAATGGAGATAAAAGTTTCTCTCTTGATTTAAACAATAAAATTACATTTGGTTCTGCTTTGGATTCAATTGAAATAGAGGAAGATAATAAGTTAAAAAAATACATCAATACTTTAAAAGAAATTGATATTGATATTTTGGGTGTTGCAAAAAATACTACTGCCGTGAATTATTCTTATCTTCAGGATATTATGTTAGCTAAGAAACAGAATTATATTGAGTAAAGAAATTTGAGGAATAAAAATATTTCGATGCTGCTAACAAGCAGCTCCACATTCAGATTGAAAGAGAAGCAAGTTTGTTCGTGGCAGGCTGCCAAACATTATGATATTAAAACTATTATCAAATTTTAAAAAAAGGAGAACTTGTAAACTTATGTTGTATGGTATAAAAAAAAGGATCCCGACTAGCGTGAAAAAGATTTTAAGACCTATCCATAATATTATAGCAAATAAGTACTTCACAGAACTTGAATATTGGCAAAATAAATATCATGATGAAAATGGAAAATTCAATAATTCCTTTTATGAAAAAATAATGCTTGAAATGGCGCAAGAAACAGATGGAAGGTTCCTAGAAAATAAAATTGTAGCTGATTTTGGTTGTGGCCCACGAGGGAGTCTTGTTTGGGTTGATTCAGCAAAACTTAGGATTGGTATTGATGTATTGGCAGATCGTTATGCTAATGCATTTAAACAAGATATCACATCTCATGGCATGCTTTATCTAAAAGCTACAGAACAATGCATACCAATACCTGACAATTTTGTTGATGTAGTTTTTTCATTAAATGCAATTGACCATGTTGATTCCTTTTCGGTTATGAGTGATGAAATTTTAAGAATTTTAAAAACAGGAGGAATATTGTACTGTAGTTTCAATTTAGAGGAAGCGAAATCCGTTACTGAACCTCAAGTTCTTTCAGAATCAAAAATCAAAAACCACTTATTAAACAATATGAAAATACATTCATATCGGATAACAAATAAGGGGCCAAAAGATAATATATATAAACCGTTTTATGACAATGTATTGAATTATAAACATGACTCCGAAGGATTTCTTTGGGTTAAAGCAGAAAAAATATAGATTTATGGTTATTATGAATTCACCTAACAGGTGCGTCTTCGGCAGAAATACTGTTGACTTATCCAACCCCCAAAATTTTATGAAATTTGAAAAAATCATTAATATAAAAGAAGGATAGAAAAATGAACGGAACCAAACGGAATAGCATAAAACCAGGCTTACGGGTAGCCATAGTATTAAAGAAAGACCAGCGATCCGGCAAACTGACGGAAGGTGTAGTGAAAGATCTTCTGACAAAATCTCCTACCCACCCGCATGGCATCAAAGTCCGGTTGGAAAGTGGTGCAGTGGGGCGAGTTAAAGAAATATTAAGTTAATCCGAAAAAAAATGAGCTAACCTATTTGCCCTCTTATGTAACGCTAATAATTACTCGGCACAATACAGATCTATCATCAGGGTTAATCAATTTTTATATTATATCCCTAATTTAGCAATTATCTCATCAAAATTATTTGCATAAAAATCAGCTTCCTGCTCGATTCTTGTTTTCTCTTTTTTAGCATGTTCATCATAAATTGC
>DAOWES010000278.1 GCA_030638385.1 Candidatus Cloacimonadota bacterium
ATAGGTTTGGAAAATGATATTACAATATCTTCAGATGAGATATCGGAGTATTCTTCGGGAGTTACAGCTAATATTTCGGGTTGCACGGTATCTTTTTTACCACCGGTGGGGTTTCCTTTATGGCCACAATTTACCAAAAGAAAACTAAGTGATATAAGAGTAATAATATTAATAATTTTTTTTTTCATATTTATTTTTGGGGATGATCAAATTTTCCGTTTTTCAAAAAAAGAATCGTTTGTTTTGCTACATCATTGTTATATTTAATTAAAAGGTGAGTTGTGGGGATTATGATAAAATCGATCATTTCGTCTAATTTCATATTTTCCACAGCAACTCTTCCATCATCTTCTCCTTGAAGGATGGATGAAAAAAATGGATTGGTGCTTTTATTTCCGGCAATTATGCCAACTTCATAATCTATTTTGCTTAGCGTGTGAATCAATTGCGAGTCAGTTTGAAGTTCTTTGCCTACCTTACCATAAAACAATTCATAAATCTTACTATTTTCAAAGTAATCGGCAATTCCAGAGCCTTTATTGGGCGGGCTAAGCATAACCAATCTACTGCCGTTGGGGAGCTTGTTATTTTGTAAATAATAACGTACAATTAATCCCCCCATTGAGTGAGTAACAAAATGGATTTTTTTATAGTATTTACATTGTTTTATTACAGAAGCTAAATCTTCTTCAGAAATAAGCTCAATCTTTTTATCATTAGAATCATATCCCACATTTTTGGTAGAATATCCTGCTTTCCGGAGATTATACTCAAGTTTGTTCATCGAAAGCTTCACATCACCCAAGCCATGCAAAAGGATTACACATTCATCTTTATAATCTGCAGATATATTCATCGCACAGCCAGATATAAATAGGAAAAGTATAAGCAGGTAGCGCATTAATCTTAAACCGAATATCTTCTAATTAAGGCATTGCCCAAAGTAAGTTTATTTGTATATTCAATATCCCCGCCAAAAGGCAAGCCGGTTGATAAACGTGTAATTTTTTGCACAAATTCAGTAAGTTCTGCAGCTAAGAAATTAATCGTGCTTTCACCTTCCGCAGAAGGGCTTAGCGCCAAAACAACTTCTTCAATTTCTCTTTCCTTAACTAGCGAAATTAGCTGAGGAAATGAGATTTCGTCAGGTCCAATTCCATCGATTGGTGATAGCAGATTATTTAGCACATAATATTTCCCATTAAATTCTTGAGTATTTTCGATGAGAAAAACATCTTGAGTATTCTCAACAATACATAAAAGCTGCTCGTTCCTATGCGCATCGCTGCAGAATTTGCAAATCTCGTATTCGGTGAGAATATTGCACACCGAACAATTTGTGTATTGTTCCACAGCATCACGAATTGAATCTGCCAATTTAAGAGCATCATCTTGATGATTACTGATGAGAAACATTGCCAAACGCTGTGCAGATTTACTGCCAATACCCGGCAATTTCTTTAAATTTTTCTCTAATTCTGCTAATAAACCTGTAAACATGAAATTTCCTTATTTTCCAGAAGTGTTCTTTAGTTGCAAAATCTAATTTCTTACATTAATCCCGGAATATTCATTCCACCTGTAAGTTTACTCATTTCACTATCACTAGTTGCAGAGATTTTTTTAATTACATCGTTAAAGGCAGAGATTATAAGATCTTCTAACATTTCCACATCATCAGGATCCACTGCTTCTTTATCTATCTTAAGTGATACGATTTGATGTTTACCATTCATCTCGACTTTCACCATTCCACCGCCTGCAGAACCCTCTTCTACTTTGTTTGCCAATTCTTCTTGAGTTTTCATCATATCTTTCTGCATTTTTTGCGCCTGCTTCATCAGGTCTTTCATTCCTTTTTTTCCACCTGGGAACATAATTTCCTCCAAATATTTTTGTATTGAAAATAATCTATTAAAGCTCCTATTTTCGAGCCTGTTCAACTAATTAATCGCTTCTAAATAAGTCAATTCATATTGCTTACTGCTAACTACTTTGTCTCTAAATCTAAGGCAAGATCATAAATTCTATTTTTGTTTTCCCCAGATTGTTGTGACACTTTTTTAATGGCCAATTTACGAGAGTCTCCCCCATCGATAATTTGCCTTAACATTTTCTTGAGCTCTTCATCGTTAAAGCTCTCTTTTTTGGCACCATCCACTACTACAACAAATTCACCTTTCAATTTGATAGCATCCTGGTTTTGCAAAAAATGCTCCACTGTTCCTCGATAATAAGTTTCATAAAATTTAGATATTTCTCGAGCAAACACAATTTTCCTATTTCCCAATGTTTTCTCTATCAAATCTAAAAAGCGTAAGATTCTATGTGGAGATTCGTAAAAAACAATCGGATATTTACTAGTTTTTAATTCGGCCAGTAATGCTTCTTTCAAACCTTGTTTATCCGGCAAGAAACCCACAAAAGTAAACCGCTCACAATCTAAGCCGGAAGAGACAATAGCCGGCACAAACGCAGTTGCACCCGGAAGAGTTTCCACTACGATATTTTCCTTAATGGCAGCTTGAACAACAATGGCAGCCGGATCTGAAATACCGGGTGTTCCGGCATCAGAAATCACAGCCACATCCGCCCCCGTTTTCAACTTATTAAGAATCAATTCTACGCGTGATTTTTCATTGAATTTATGATAACTGATAAGCTTTGTATCAATATCAAATTCCTTCATCAAACGTCCCGAAGTACGAGTATCTTCGGCAGCTATCAAGGAGCAATTCCTCAATATTTCTACTGCCCGATAAGTCATATCCTGCAAATTTCCAATCGGAGTAGGAACAATGAAAAGTTTACCTGTATTGTTTGTCATTGAATGGGTATCCTATTTTTTCTAAAAAAATCTAAA
>DAOWES010000250.1 GCA_030638385.1 Candidatus Cloacimonadota bacterium
ATTGGTGTTTTAAACCTTTTAGAATGAACTGATTTTCTATATATTTAAGTGAGATTTCTTATTTAATATTCGTAAAATAATATTAATTGACGGAATTACGACAATGCCATTTATGTGCAAACATAATCAGTAATTTCATTATTTTTTTTATAAAAACACAAAAATTTAATAAATACTTATACAAAAAATATTCAGTTTTCAAACTTGAAACTTTATCGGAGACCCCTATGTTAAGCAAAATCGGAAGATTAGATTCTGAGGACAAAAAGGAATTATCACTTTTAAATAAAAATATCCTTGCCCTCGTAAATAAAAATAAAATTGAAGAAGTTCAAAAAGAGCTAAAGCGAATCGGAATGACGCAAAACTATTTCATCCGAGAATTTGTTGGTGAGGAATTAGCACTATTAGATAAAGATCGTAAATTATATGATATAATAACTAATTTCATCGATAACAAATTTTATGGCTCACGTGCTATTGCTCTGTTTTATCTTTGCAAGATTCATCAAAATGATGTGAAGAAAATCTTTTCTATCATTGAAAAAACTTTTGAAACAACGCCTTGGGAAGTCGAAACAATTATCAGCGATCTTTGGAAACAAAATCCTGACTTTATGAAAAAAAACATGTTGGAATGGATCGAATCTGATAATTCTAAAAAAAGAGCACTCTCTTTTCATGGAATGGAAAATATCTCAAATTCAGATCCTAATTATATTATGAATTTCATCAGCAAAGCTATTGATGATGAAACAATTGATGTTCAAAAAAAGATTACCCACATTCTTACTCAAATTGCCCGTGAAAATCCCATCGTTGTCTATCCTTATGTCCGTCAATGGCTTTCTGATGCAGACGATAAACGTATTAAAACTATTTGGGTATCGATGAAAAAACTTGCAAATATTGTGAATCAAAGAGCTAGAAGAGATGATTCAGAACAATTTGTACGCCTTACAGAGCAAACCATTGATGATTGGACGCACGATGAAAATGAAAAAGTAGTTAAGATGGGTGAAAAATTAAGCTATATTCTCAGCCGAAGATTTAGCTCTTCACATCAAGGTTCACATCAAGGTTCACATAATAGTCAACGAAAAAGCAGTAATCAAAATAATCATCAAAAGCGTAAAAGCTATAATAAAACCAAGAGATATTAGTGAAAAAAAATCTGTTACTTAAATTTCTTGTGTTACTATTTGCCATATTATTATGGTATCAGCAAATATTAATGCAAGAGCAAATAACAGAGATGAATATTCCAATAAAATTATTAAATTTACCGCACAATTTAATTATTGATAGTAATTCAATTTCCGAATTTTCAATAAAATTAAAAGCTAGTGGTATGGATATTTTATTTTTAAAGATGTCCGATTCTTATCTTGAAATTGATGCTACTAAGCTGAAATATGGTAAAAACAGAATAAAACTCACTAATAATAATTTCCACTATCCGGAAAGACTGGATATTTCGATTCTCCATATTGGAAATGAAGTACGTCCAATAATTACGATGGATAAAATCGTAACTTCTTCTAAACCAATAGATATTATTTTTGCCTCGGCAAAAGATGAAGAATATTTTATTAAAAATAAAATTTTAATTAATAATGACCGAATTGAAATTAGTGGGCCAAAATCAATATTAGATACTATCAAAATAGTTCATACCGAGCCAGCTTTCAAGAAAATGGTAAAAAATAATAGCATCACGCTAAAGCTTTTACTACCTACTGACAAGGTAAGCTTATCGAAAGATTCAATCAATCTTGAAGTATCTAGAACAAAGATGATTATTCGCACTATTACACTAATTCCAATAAAATATCCCGAGTCAGAGAATATTACCATTATCCCACAGAAAGTTTCTGTGATGGTTAGTGGTCCTATTGAAATTATTAACAAACTAACTCAAAAGTCAATTAAGGCCAAATTGAATTATAATAAATTGCTGAATAATAAAACAGCAAATGTATCTTTTATACTTCCTCCCGGCGTTAAACTTTTGGAGTATACACCAAATAAAATACAAATTATTGAAAATGATTAAAATATTAGCATTTGAAACATCTTGCGACGACACATCTGTCGCTGTAATTGATGATAATTACAAAGTTTATGCAAACTTAATTTCTTCCCAAGCAAAACATGAAGAATTTGGCGGAGTAGTACCCGAGCTCGCCTCTCGTCTTCATATAAAGAACATTATGCAGCTAACTAATGCTGCGTTAAATAAAGCCAATACATCTCTTGCCGAGATAGATGCTGTTGCCGTATCGATAAATCCCGGTCTAATTGGTTCACTTTTGGTTGGAGTTTCTTTTGCAAAGAGTATCGCTTATTCCATCGGTAAACCATTAATTGCTGTGAATCATATGATTGGTCATATTTATGCCAATAAAATTGATAACCCTCACTTGAAACCACCCTATTTAGCATTGGTAGTTTCCGGCGGGCACACTGAATTGGTACATTTCAAATCGGACACAGAGTTCGAGATAATAGGTAAAACGCGCGATGATGCAGCCGGCGAAGCATTTGATAAAGTTGCAAAATTATTAAATCTGGGATATCCGGGTGGCCCGTTGATAGATAAAAGAGCAAAATTAGGCGATCCAGATTTCCATATTTTCCCTCGAGCCTTGAATAGAAAAGATAATTATGAGTTTAGTTTCAGTGGTTTTAAAACCTCTGTTCGTAATTATCTGGAAAATAAAGATGAAGAATTTATCGAAAAACATTTGTCCGATATCACAGCCTCTGTTCAAAAAGCTATTGTCGATGTACTGGTTAAAAAAACTGTCAATTATGCAAAGCGAGAAAAAATTGATACCATTATTGTAGCCGGAGGAGTATCGGCAAATTCTCTTTTAAGAGAGCAGATAACATTAAATGCAAAGAAAATTGGTGCTAAAGCATATTTCCCAGCAATGCAATATTGTATGGACAATGCCGCCATGATCGGAGCTGCAGCAATAGAAAAATATGAGAAAAAACAATTCGCAGATCTCACATTAAATGCATTTTCGACAAAAGGACTTCGTTTTATCTGATAATCAATTCGAGGCGTAAGGAACTTGTGACGACGCCTTAAACTAATTAACTATTACGAGTGCGTGAACTATAGTTATTAAAAAACTTATTTCAGAGATTGCTTCTTAATGATTCAATTTCTTAACATACCTTAAGGAATTGAATCAAAGCTAATTGCACATCTTTCTTAACATTTTTATTTCATCTTTCCATCTTTCCGGTTCAGGTGTTTCCAAAATTAAAGGAATTCGATCAAACCTAGTATCATTCATAATAAAATTAAAAGCTTCAAGTCCAATAAATCCATCACCCAAAGGAGCGTGCCTATCCACTCTACTTCCAAGATCTTTTTTACTATCATTCAAGTGCATGCCACGAAGATATTCAAATCCGACAATTTTTTCAAATTCTTCAAAAGTAGCGCAACATGCTTCTTTTGTTCTCAAGTCATATCCGGCAGCAAAAGCATGACATGTATCTAAGCAGACACCTACTCTACTTTTATCTTCTACATTTTTTATTATCTCTGCCAAATGTTGGAACGAATAGCCAACATTGGAGCCTTGACCAGCTGTATTTTCGATAACAGCAATAACATTTTTAGTTTTCGTATGCGCTAAATTTATCGATTCCGAAACTCTCTGCAAAGATTCTGTCTCTGAAATCTTCCCCAAATGAGTGCCTGGATGGAAATTTAATAATGTTAAGCCAAGTTGCTCACATCTTCTCATCTCATCATAAAAAGCCTCGCGAGATTTCTCCAATTTATCAGCCTCCGGATGTCCCAAATTAATTAGATAACTATCATGTGGTAAAATTTGGGCAGCAGTGAAGCCTTGTGCCTGACAATTTTTCACAAAATTTGCAATATTCTCTTTTGTGAAATCTTTTCCAGTCCAACGTCTTTGATTTTTTGTAAATAAAGCAAAAGCATTTGCCCCAATCTCACTTGCATTTAAAGGTGCATTTTCCACACCTCCGGCTGCACTTACATGTGCTCCTATAAATTTCATAAAACCTTCCTAAAAAAAAAAGGATAACCGTAGTTATCCTTAAAATATATACTTGATATTATTACTTAAAATTTGCGAATTCTTCCGGATTTGTTGGAGGAACAATTTCACCTGCCATGATTTTGTTCTTAATATCTTCAACTTCTTCTAAGATTTTTGCAGGCACATGCTTTGAAGAGGTTGGAGCAATTCCTACACCGCCTTCCTTAAGACCATAAATCACATTTGATCCGCCCGGATATTCTCCCTTAACAAGTGCCTCTGTTAAATTGAAGATAGCATTATCAACCCGCTTCATAGCAGAAGTAATTACATTATCAGGCGCAAGCGAGTTTTGATCTTTATCAACGCCAATAGCAAATTTATTTTGTTCTTTAGCAGCTTCGATCACACCATCACCAACCCCACCGGCAGCATGATAAACTATATCAGCACCATTTTTATACATCTGATTTGCGATAGCTTTACCTTTGGCAGCATCAGTAAACGAATCTGCATACTGAACTAAGATTTGAGCATCCGGATTTGCATATTTCACACCTGCCATAAAGCCATAATGAAATTTGTGTATTACAAAAAAGTCCATTCCACCTACGAAGCCAACTTTATTTGTTTTAGTCATCTTACCGGCAATGTATCCTACCAGGAAGGATGGCTCTTGTTCTTTGAAAAGTATCCCCACAATATTTGGAGTTGGCTCGTTAAAGAAACAATCAATGCCTGCATATTTTTGCTCAGGATTTAATTTCCCTGCTTCAGTAATTGCATCAGCCATTTTAAATCCAATACCCCAAATAAGATTATTTCCGGCATCTAAAAGAGTTTCCATGTTTGGTTGATAATCTGCATCTTGTCTACTTTCCACATAATTAGCTTTAATTCCAAGTTCTTTTTCTGCTCTTTGCAAACCTTCCCAAGCAGATTGATTGAAAGATTGGTCATTCACCCCACCAACATCAGTTACCATTGCAACCTTAATTCCAGCTTTCTTATCAGCTTGTCCGCATCCGGCCAAAACTAATACCACTAAAAAAGACAATATTACTAACTTCCTAAACATAACCTTCCTCCTTTTGTTTGTTAACAAACTTAATTAAACACCTAATTATGCAGAACTCATTTAACAAGTTAAAATGTTATTTTAACAAGATCTATGTCAATTGATTTATCTAACCTTTGTTTTCCTTTTCATAAGGAATTCCGTCTGCGGCTGGTGCGGCAGATTTTCCTACAAATGCAACCAAAATTATCAGAGTTAAAGCATAAGGCATCATCGCAAATATTTGAGAAGGTATTTCAAAGTCAAACTGCCCTAAAAAGACAGTAAGACCTTGAGCACCACCAAATAGCAA
>DAOWES010000161.1 GCA_030638385.1 Candidatus Cloacimonadota bacterium
ATAGCACCTTTTAATCCATGCAGAACATATTTTTGCAATAAAGCTTCCGCTAAAATTTTGGTGGTGTGGTAGTAGTTGTCTTTTTGTCGTGGCGTGTGGTTGTTGGCCGGAAGTTCCAAAGGGATGGCTCCAAACACACCAACAGATGAGCAGAAGATGAAGTTGGAATCGTTTTTTATTGCATTTAGCATCAATTGTTCCGAAGCATCAACATTCGCTAGGTGAAATTGTTTTTTGGTTGCTTTACGACCACCTCGCAGGGCACCGATATGGATAATTGAATCGAAATTGTTTTCTGCTAAGAATTTTTTTAAGCTCTCGATATCGGTTAGATCTATTTCCACCAAATTTACCAGATGGGCAAAATCTTTGATTCGTGCTTTATTGGTATTGGGACGAATTATTGCTGTTATTTCGGTATTTTTTTGTAGGAATTGTTTTAGAACCTGGTTACCGATAAATCCTGTTACACCTGTAATTAATATTTTCTCTGCCATTATTTTCCTATAAATTCTCGGATTTTTTTAAATAGTGATTTGTTTTTTTCTTTGGAAAATTCCGAAACATAGAACATATTAATTTGTTCATTGTTCAACATTTTAGAAGGATTTCCCTTTGATAGTAAATTTGCTGTATAGTCATCAATTTCGTTTCTAATTTGCTCAATTGCCGTGGGTAAAATATATTCATCAAATCGGCAGTGATTATCGGAAGCAATAAAATGGGCCCAGCCATTTTCGATCAGTTTCCACGCAACTTTTCTGCTCTCTTTTCCATAATGATTTAATAAGCTACCTGCATTTATCTGCATATACACATTTCGATGCATAAAATCTTCAGCAAGGCTAGGATTTCTGATAATATCAAAATACCTTTCCGGATGTGCTAAGATGGGTTTATAGCCACTCTTTACTAAATTATATAGAATTTCTTTGAAATCAGCCGGGAAGGCACGCATTTCACTTTCCACTAAAACATATTTCGAACCATTAATGTTAAATTCTTCCTGTTTAATTTTTTCAACAGATTTGGAATCTAGTAAAATTTCGATACCTTTGTGTAATTTGATATTAATGTTTTGTGCATCTGCTTCTGCTTGGAGTTTTGCCAGTTTGGGCTCAATAATATCACGATTATTATTGTAATAATTGCTGATATAATGTGGTGTGCACACAATGTCAGTAACTCCGGCCCGGCTCATTAATTCTAATTGCAATAAAGATTCCTCGATATTGCGAGAGCCATCATCTATTTCCGGTAAAATATGGGTATGTATATCAATCATTATCTTTCTCTTTTAACGCTATGAATCGCGTCGGCAAATTGTTTGATTAAATTCGGGTCATTGTTCTTTTCCAAAATATTACCGGTTACGATAAAATCAGCACCGGCCAGAGCTTTTTGTTTTGCTACTTCGGGAGTTTTTATGCCACCACCAACAATTATCGGAAGCTCTAAATTTTGTTTAAGTTTGTGAATCATGCTATCGCTTATCGGATATTTCGCACCACTTCCGGCATCCATATAGATAATTTTCATTCCCAAATATTGTCCTGCCAAAGCTGTTGCCAAAGCGATATCGTCTTTGTCGTGGGGAATGGGCAAGCTGTTGCTCATATAATTAACCGAAGTGGTTTGCCCGGATTCGATAAGCATGTAGCCGGTTCCGATAGATTCCAGCCCATAATGTTTGATAAGTGGAGCAGCTCTCACTTGTTCGCCAATTAGCATTTGAGGATTTCTGCTGGAAATTACGCTTAAAAGCAGAATTGCATCGGCATGGGGAGATACAAAATTGAATATTCCCGGGAAAATGAAAACAGGAATATCTACATTTGCCTTAATCGCTTTCAGGTTTGCATCAAAGTCATTTTCGATCATGATGCTACCACCAACCAAGATGCCATCTGCACCATTTTCCTGGCAAATTTTGGCGAATTTTCCGGTTTCCTCCGAAGTCATGCCGTCAGGGTCTATCAGACAAAAATAATTTGCTCGATTTTTAGACATCTCAATCAATTTATTATAAACGTTCATAAAACCTCTTAGATAAGTGCTGTAAGTAGCACCAGTAATAGTATAAGCATATCAAATTTTATAAATTTGGATGTTTTGGAAAACTGTTCTTTAGCTAAATTAAAGCGCAATTTTATTAGATAGTAGGTAAAGGGGATATTTACCAGAATATTCATCGCAATAACTGTGTGAATGGGAAATATTTGCCTACTATTATAATATGTTGAAAGCCATAACATTATGGCAAAAGGAATTATACTGAAGTATATTGCAGCAACTTTCCCTAATAAAACCGGGATAGTTTTGGCATTTAACTTTTTATCTCCATCTACATCTTCAGCATCTTTTATTAGCTCTCTAATTAATGTGTATAGAAATGCAAAAAAAGCGGGAATAGTACCAAAGAGCAAGTTGGAGTTTGCTAATGCTCCAAAAATGAAGGTGGAGCCGGCTGCAAAGGCAACGATCACATTTCCCAATAAAAAAGTTTTTTTGAAGTACTTTGCATAATAAAATAACAAGATCGTATTTATGAAAGCAATGAGAATACAAAATTTATTTTGGGTAAGGACAGATGCTAATAATCCCAATACGAATAAGATAAGAGCATAAATGTAGGCAACTTTGGGCGATATCTGCTTGCTGGGTAAAATCCGATCAGGGCGATTTATCATATCTATCTCGATATCGAAAAAGTCATTGATAACATAACCGGCGGTAGAGATAAAAAAGGCAGATAAAGCTGCAAAAAAAATGGGCATAGAAAAAGTGATGTTCTTCAGATAAAAAGCTCCGAAGAACACACATAATACTGTAAATAGACCGTTAACAGGTCTGATGATTTTGAGAAATGGCATCTTATGGAAGTCGTTGGCGAATCATCTCAACAAATTCAATTAATATATCGTTGTTTTTCATGTTTTTAATAAGATTATGCGAATCACGCAAAAGCTTGATTGCTTGCTTCTTTGATGTTTCCAACCCAATTAAGGCAGGATAAGTAGCTTTTTGATTTCTCGCATCTTCACCGGGGTTCTTACCCAACACTTCAAAACTTCCAACTTCATCCAGGATGTCATCCACAATCTGATAGGCTAAACCAAGATTAACTGCGAAATTGCTTAAGGTAATTGATGTGTTCTCTTCCGCATCATGAAAAGCACAAGCAAGCTCCATCGAAGATTGGAGAAGAGCTCCTGTCTTTTTCAGATGAATGTAGCGAAGTGTATTGATATTTACTTTCTTCTTAGCAGAAATGATATCAACTGCTTGTCCGCCGATCATACCACGGGTAGAAACTGCTTTTGTCAGAATCTTAATGCAATCGAGAGCAAGTTTACTCTGTTTGATTTCGGTTAAAATTTCTATCGCTTTGGTGATAAGTGCATCACCGGCCAAGATGGCTGTTGCTTCGCCAAATTTTACATGACAGGTTGGTCTTCCGCGACGCTCCGGAGAGTTATCTACGCTGGGAAGGTCGTCATGGATTAATGATGCTGTGTGAATAAATTCGAGGGCACAAGCTGCTGGAAGAAGTCTTGATAATCTTCCAATGTTCTTGCGGCCAATTAACATTTCATAAGCTGCAAACATCAATATTGGACGTAAACGCTTACCGCCTGAAAAAACACTATAGCGCATTGCTTCATGGAGTTCGGATGGATAGGAGTCTTTAGATTCTAAATATTCATCCATCGCTGCATTTAGAATTTTTTCTCTACTTTTAAAATATTCTTGAATTAACAAATTTTTACCTCGATATTTATTTTAATGGAAGTGCAACCCGTTTTCCGGATTTTGCAGATTGATACATCGCTAAAATTAATTCTAATGATTTTCTTCCTGCGCGGCCATCTGTTTGGGCGATTCCATTTTTTTCTAACACGTTAACTACATCTTTCAGATATCCCAAATGACCAAAACCATATACGCTTGTCGGATCTGTAGCCACAGATTCGATGAGTTTATCGTCATCATCATAGTCTTTGAAATCCCATTTTTCAATTTTATTAACTGCAATACCACCAATTTTCACAGTTCCATTTTCACCCATTATGGTAATAGAACCTTCCCAGTTTTTGGGGAAAGTATTCATGGTAACTTCCACAGTTCCCAATGCACCATTTCGGAAACGGATAATTCCGGTTCCCATATCTTCCGCTTCAATAGTATGATTTAATGTGGCAGTGAATGACATAACAGATTCGATAGGCCCCATTAACCACTGAATCAGATCAAAATAGTGAGAGGCTTGATTCATGTAGGCTCCACCATCAAATTCCCAAGTTCCGCGCCATTTAGCTAAATCATAATAATTCTGCGGACGAGTCCAACGAACAGTGGCATTGGCACTGAAAATCCTGCCAAATCTTCCCTTTTCGATAGCTTTTTTTAATAGTTGGATGGAAGGGTTTAAACGATTTTGTTTAACCACAAAAAGTTGAACTTTGTTGTCATCACAAGCTTTTACTAATCTATCAGCGGCTTGTAAATCGATTGCCATTGGTTTCTCGGTAATTACATTAATTTTTCTTCTAGCAACTTCGATGCCCATTCCTGGATGAAGTCCACTGGGTGTACAAATTATCACAGCATCTAATTTTTCGTTATCTAGCATTTCGATGTAATCTGTGTAATACGTATCTATATCAAACTTTTCAGCAGCTTCTTTTGCA
>DAOWES010000241.1 GCA_030638385.1 Candidatus Cloacimonadota bacterium
TGCTATTACTAAATATGGTTTAATGGTGATGGTTCCTTCATCAAAATACTCATTATCTGTTTTTCTGATAAAACAGAGCTCGGCTTTGTTAATCGTAATTCGTTTAAATTCAAGACTATCTGTAATTCCTTCAAAATATGATTTCTCAAGTTTAAAATTTATATAGGTACGAATTGGTTGAATATTGGAAAAAATTATTTGATTCTGAAAAATTTCATATTGATCATCGGTGATTGATATAAAGGTATCGGCAGAAATTATTTTATCAAAACTAACTTCTTCATTATTTTCATCTGTATAATCAAAAACTAATCTTGGAGAAAAAATATCTTCTGATGAATAAAATTCAGCGATAAAATTTTCTTGTTCTGTATAGATCATCAATCCGAAATTATTATCAACATCATCAACCCACTCGATAATTAAATCTTGTGGAATCTTTACAGAGATCGTGTCGTTATTATGGGTCATTTCGAAATCATTAATTTCAGTGAAATCGCCACCGGCATTTTCCCATGTAGTATCTGTAGCAGTTGTCCAAGTAGCTTTTGATTCGTTCCATTCTTTGTTCAATTTACCTAATTTTAGCTCATTTACATCAAATTGATCATTCACACTTCTTACGGGAATATTTAAATAAACATCTGAATTTATTGAAATGACTGTATCCGGTAGATTCAAAGAGCGAATTAAGGTTCTTGATTCATTAGCGAAATTATTCACCTCATACTTTGCAACTAGTAATTTTGAATTTGAAGAATAATTTTTAAGGCTATCTTCAAAACTTAGATATTTACAACCGGAAGTTTCAATGAAAATAGAATCTCCTAAAATTAATTCTTGGGGATTGCCTTTTGTTTCAAAAGCGACAGTATTTTTTTTCTGTGTACAACCTAAAAATAGCATGAGAATGAACACCAGAAAAATTAATCCTTTATTCTTATACATCTATTAATACTCCTTTTAATTTATTATTAGTATCAGTAGTAGGTAGTGTGGATATGAGGATATCTTTTATTTTCACCTACTAACTCTTTTTTTGTCTATTAGTTACACTTATTCACATTGTGTGGATAAGTTGTGGATAGATGGTACGTAATTTTCACCTTATCCACATTTTTTATTTTCAAAGCTAAAAAAAACGAGTTATCTACACTTATCAACATATGGCTTTGTGTATATGTGGATAACTTTGCCGATTTTGTGCACAACTACCTCTTTTTTATATCCTTTATGATTTTTTCAATTTGTATTCTTAATTCACGATCTACTTTAAATTGTGTTTCAATTGTTTTTTTGGCATGCAACACAGTTGTATGATCTTTTCGTTTATAATAATTGGCAATTTCCTTAAGTGAAAGTTGGGGAATGAGGAGATTAGAAAGGTACATGGCAATCTGTCTTGGGAAGGAGATATTTTTCTTTCTTGTTTTGTCGAAAATTTGAATTTTAGTAATATTATATGTTTGGCAAACTTTCGTCATAATGGTATCTAAATTAACTTCTTGAATTTTATCTGAAATCATATCGACTAATATTTCGCTTACATCTTCGATCCTAATTTCTTCAGGTTCGAGATTATTGTAAGAAGCATATGCTAAAATTCTAATTAGTGATCCTTCCAAAGCTCTCACATTACTATAGATGTGTTGAGCAATAAAATCGATTACGTCTTTATTCAAATTAATCTCTTCTGAAGCAGCTTTTTTTCTTAAAATTGCGGCACGAGTTTCAAAGTCGGGAGTTTTCAGATCTGCCAACAATCCCCATTCGAAACGTGTAACCAATCTTTTCTCTAAGCCTTGAATATCTTTGGGAGGTCTATCGCTAGTTAAGACAATTTGTTTTTTCTTTTCATAAAGAGCATTAAAAGTGTGGAAGAATTCCTCTTGAGTTCCCTCTTTTTTAGATAAGAAATGAATATCATCAATAAGAAGCAGATCGAAATTTCTGTATTTATTTCTAAAATCTGCCATTGTGTTTGTTCGAATCGCGTTGATCATTTCGTTTGTGAAATCTTCTGTAGTAGTATAGAAGACTTTTTTATTAAAAAGTTCTTCATTAACAAAATTACCGATCGCTTGCATAAGATGGGTTTTTCCCATTCCCGATTCACCATAGAGAAAAAGGGGATTGTAGGTGTTTCCCGGAGATTCTGCCACAGCCATGGAAGCAGAGTGGGCAAAGCGATTATTGGTTCCGATTACAAATTCACTAAAATTATATTTTTCATTTAGAGTAGGTCTATGTGAAATTTTATTTATGGGAGCTCTTACCTCTTTGGCTGCTTTGGGTTGCAGGGTAGTAAATTTCACCATATATTTAGTATTATATAAGTTGTAAGTAATCTCGCTAATTAATTGAGAATAATTTGAATTGCAATATTGAGCAATAAACTGGGTGGGAACTTTTATAGTGAGATAGTTATCAGAAGCACTAATTAATTGTGTCTCGGTAAACCAAGTTTTATATCCTTTTTCACTGATATTAACTTGGAGAGTGTCTAATATTTCATCCCACATTTTTTCAAAATCATTCATAGAAAAATCCTTCATTAATTTAATAATTTTTTACTTTATCCACATAAAACAAGCAGGTTATTCACAACTTATCCACTTTTTGTGAATAAATTTTAATTCTTTGGAGCTTAATGTGTTATAAATTCTTTCGTGTATATCTATTTAGGTTATCCACTAAAATCACGGACTTATGCACAAATTATTTAAGTTATGCACGAAGCGCTAGTTTTTAAATAAATTTTATATTGTCAAGGCACTAAATAAAAGTGAATCCTATGAAAATATAAAATTTTGATTCGGTAATCATATATGTCTTAAATAATTAACATATTAGCTGAAGAAATTTATATTTTCGAATCTGTTTTTTAATTATATATTTAGCAGATAATTAGATATTTTAAAAAGATTTTTTTTGTGATTTGAAAATATTTGACAATGAATCTACCTTCTAAGGTATTGGATCACTTGCGGAAATTTTGTAAGTGATAGAAAATTATTAATTATTTCTTTCTTTAGAAAGTTAAGGTAGTTTGCCTTTTTAAAAAAGAGAAATATAACATGAGGTTAATGATGAAATTTGAAAAAGAGATGAAATTGATTAAGAAAGGTGTGGAAGAGATAATATCTGAAAAAGCGTTATTGGCTAAATTGGAAAAGAGCGCGAAAACCGGAAAACCTTTAAGAATAAAATATGGCATTGATCCAACCGGATATGATGTACATATCGGGCATTTGGTGCCAATACGAAAGATGCGAGAGTTTCAGGATTTGGGACATATAGGGGTTATTATAATTGGAGATTTCACAGCTCAAATTGGAGATCCTACCGGAAAAGATGAATCTCGACCTCCATTAACTCAAGAGCAAGTGAGAGCAAACGCCGAAAAATATATGGAGCAACTTTTCACAGTATTGGATAAAGATAAAACAGAAGTTCGTTATCAAACTGAATGGTTTGGTGAGATGACGATGGATAATGTACTTAAGTTAATGGGTAAATTTACTTTAGCACAATTTTTAGCTCATGATACTTTTAGAAAGCGTTATGAAAATGGTCTTCCTCTCGGCATGCATGAGCTTATGTATCCTATTTTACAAGGATATGATTCAGTGGCTGTGGAGGCAGATGTGGAGCTTGGTGCAACTGAACAAAAGTTTAATATCTTAGCCGGAAGAGATATGCAGAGACATTTTAATATGGAACAGCAAGTGGCTATATTATCTCCAATATTAATGGGGACAGATGGCAAAGAGAAGATGAGTAAATCATTAGGAAATTATATTGCCGTGTTTGATACTCCCAAAGATAAATATGGTAAAACAATGTCTATTCCGGATGATTTGATAATCAATTACTTCAATTATGCCACTCAAGTAAATCCGGATGAGATCTCGGAAATTGCTCAGAAATTAAAAGATGATACAATTAATCCGAAATTTATCAAGCAGCGTTTAGCACGAGAAATCGTGAAGATGTATCATGGTGAAGAAATAGCCTTGAAAGCGGAAGAAGAATTTAATTTGATCTTTAAGAAAAAAGATATTCCGGAAGATATTCCCGAATTCAAATTGGAAGCTCCCATGAAAATTGTCGATATTTTGACTCAAGGTAAGCTGTGTAAATCCGGTGGTGAAGCACGAAGGATGATAAAGCAGCAAGCTGTAAGTATTGATGGTGAAAAGGTTAATGATGTCTTTTTTGAAATGAGTGATCCGGGAATCATCAAGGTTGGAAAAAGAAGATTTTTGAAAATAATTAAGTAGCGAGGATATGATGAATTATATTATACAGCTGTTAATTCAAGTTCCCATTTTACTGGTAACGTTGACGATTCATGAATTTTGTCATGGCTATTCAGCTTATCTTTTGGGAGATGATACAGCAAAACGCGCGGGAAGATTGACCTTGAATCCAATTCCACATATAGATCCGATTGGATTGATTATGCTGTTTGTTGTTCATATAGGCTGGGCAAAGCCTGTGCCGATAAATCCTTATAACTTTAAAAACTATAAGCGAGATACTGCTATTACGGCTGCGGCCGGACCTGTGGCCAATTTTATTATGGCAATTTTACTTTCGGTGGTGTTTAATCTTATAAGAAAAATGTTTCCCGGAGTAATGTATTCTCAGTCAATGTTGGTGATGATTTTCATAAGTATGCTTTATTACGCTATTTTCATAAATTTAGCGTTAGGATTATTTAATCTTATTCCAATTCCTCCCATGGATGGGTCAAAGATATTGGGCGGTTTTTTATCTGATGAAGCATATTATAAATATACTGCACAGGAACAACGTGGAGCACAATTGTTAATGATTATATTTGCAATTTCATTTATTTTTAAATTAAATTTAATTGGATTACTAATAATGCCTCCATTAAATTTTTTGATGAAATTATTAATAGGAATGACATTTTAATAAAAAAATAAAATATATAAAGAGGTAGTTATGACAGTAGAAGAGGTAAAACAACTCATTGAAGAAGAGGCTATTAGAACGATTGATTTGAAGTATTGTGATCTATCAGGAAGATGGTATCATATTGCTTTTCCATCTAGAAGATTGGATTATGTAATGGAACATGGAATCTCTTTTGATGGTTCTTCGATTCCCGGAATGAAATCTGTGGAATCCGGAGATATGGTGATTATGCCTGATCTTGCAACAGTAAATATTGATCCTTTTGCTTTGCATCCAACCTTAAGAATCATTTGTAATATTTGCGAAGCAGACACACGTGCAGGAGTTCATAAAGATCCAAAGAGTGTGGCAGATAGAGCTTTTGCATATATGAATGAAACAGGTATAGCGGATGAAGCATTGTTTATTCCTGAACTGGAATTTCATCTATTCGATGAAGCTGAAATTACTAATGGTGAGTATAGCTCCGGTTACAATTTCACCTCTAGAGAGAGTAAGGGTTGTTTACCGCTAGATTATGATACCTCTGATGGATTATCACAAGATTTCCGCAAAGGATATCATATGGATGTTCCTTTTGATAAATTTTCCGATATTCGCGAAGAGATGGTTCAGATAATGGAAGATTTGGATATTTCGGTTCGTTATCATCACCATGAAGTTGGTTTATCTGCTCAGCAAGAGATAGAAACAGAGCCTTCAGCATTTCCCAAAATAGCTACAGAAGTATTTTTGATGAAAGATATTGTCCGCCAAGTTTCTTTTGAAAATGGATTAACTAGTACGTTTATGCCAAAACCATTATTTAATGAAGCAGGAAACGGAATGCATTTCCATATTCAACTTCGTAAAGATGGAAAGAATAAATTCTATAAAGAGGGTAACTATGCAGATCTTTCTGATGAAGCTTTGTATTTCATTGGTGGAATATTAAAGCATGGATCTTCTCTTACAGCTTTCACAAATCCAAGTACAAACTCTTTTAAACGTTTATTACCTGGCTTTGAAGCTCCTGTGCAACTTTTCTTTGGACTTGCAAATCGTAGTGCTGCTATCAGAATTCCAAAATATTGTACTTCTGAAGACAGTAAAAGAATTGAATTCCGTACAGGTGATGCAACTTGTAATAGCTATTTGGCGATGAGTGCTCTTTTAATGGCCGGTCTTGATGGAATTAAAAACAAAACAATGCCAACAAAAGAGAATGGTTATGGACCTTTTGATGATAATGTTCATGCTTGGAGTCAAGAAGAGCAAGCGAGATTACATCATATTCCAACAAGTTTGGAAGATGCATTAGCAGCATTAAAAGAAGATTATGATTATCTTTTGGCAGGAGATGTGTTTAACGAAGAGCTTATCAATAGTTTTATTGATGAGAAAATGAAAGAA
>DAOWES010000072.1 GCA_030638385.1 Candidatus Cloacimonadota bacterium
GCAATGATGCAAGATAAAAAGGCATTGCAAGCAGGGACATCTCACTTTTTGGGACAAAACTTTGCCAAAGCTTCAAACATAAAATTTCAGAACAAAGAAGGCGTGGAAGAACTTGCATGGACAACATCTTGGGGTGTTTCCACACGTTTAATAGGTGCTCTGATCATGGCGCACAGTGACGATGACGGCTTAGTGCTCCCACCCAAAATAGCTCCTGCTCACATCGTTATCATTCCAATGTATAAAAATGAAGAGCAACATGAAGAAGTGAAGAGCTTTATCAATAATCTACAAGAAAGAATCAAACAACTCCGTTTTGATGAGAAAAAAATCAGAGTAATTCTAGATGATAGAGATATTCGAGGTGGAGAGAAAGTGTGGGGATGGGTTAAAAAAGGTGTTCCAATTCGTTTAGAAATTGGTACTCGCGACATTGCCAACAATTCTGTCTTCATGGGAAGAAGAGATAAAGCAGCAAAAGATAAAACCGGACTTAATGTGGATGATTTTGTAGCAACTCTTCCTGAAATATTGGATGATATTCAAAATAGTATCTTCGTAAAAGCAAAAAATTTCCAAAAAGAAAATACATTCAATATTGACAATAAAGATGAATTTTACAGTTTCTTTACGCCCAAAGACAAAAACAATCCCGAAATTCATGGTGGATTTGCCAATAGTCATTGGTGTGAAAGTTCCGAATGTGAAGAAAATATTAAAGCAGATCTAAAAGTAACAATTAGAAATATTCCACAAGATGCAATAGAAGAAGAAGGAAAATGCATTTATTGTGGTAACAAAAGTGAGAGAAGAGTAATCTTTTCAAAAAGTTATTAGGCAAAAAATTCGCCAAGAATTTAAAAAATATCGAGGAAAATATGAAATTTTGGATAGAAAAAGGAAGTGACATCTATTTGTTCCAACTAATGAAAGCATCTGGAACACTTGATGATTATCAAGAAATTCGTCACGCCATCACTCATGGTGAAGTAGAGATCAATGGCACCAAAGCATTAAATCAGCGTGAAATCTTAAAACACGGAGATGAAGTTAAATATAAAAATGCTTTCATTGAAATCTTAGTACGGGGAGTTCCTAAAGAAGAGCGTAAAGCTCCCAATGAGATTCAACCACTTGAAACTAAAGGTCTTGAGACTAAAGATATTGAAACTAATGGTCTTGAAGCTAAGGGTGTGGAACACGGTCGTATTAAACGTTGGGCTGCAAAGCCATTAAACATTGAGAAAAAAATCGATGATGAAATAAAAGATTTAATATTAAAACTTCATAACATATTGATTAAAAAGAATTCAACATTAGCTTTTGCAGAATCTTGTACCGGCGGCATGCTACAAAACATCGTCACCGATAACTCAGGCTGTTCCGCTTATTTCCTGGGCGGAATCACCCCCTATTCAGATAGAGCTAAAATGGATCTTTTAAATGTCTCTGAAACTACTCTAGCATCAACTGGCTCAGTAAGTAAAGCTACCGCTAAAGAGATGGTTGATGGATTAAAAATGAAAATCCCTGCGAATATCTGTGTTGCTATTACCGGAATTGCCGGCCCTGAAGGTGGAACAAAAGAGAAACCTGTTGGCACAGTATTCACTGCGATCCTGATAAATAATCATTTATTTGCGAATAAATATAATTTTTCCGGAACACGCATGATAATAAGAAAAAAATGCGCTTTGGAGATACTTAAGATTATTTACAAAAACGTATAAAAATCCCTTGTCAGAATATACATTTTAAAAGGTTTTTGTTTCCATATTATAATGGGAGTCTGTATTTATGCAAAAAGCTCATTTACTTGGGGATCAAAATATCAAATTATTGGCTATACTGTTTTCGCTATTTATTGCGATATCATTATTTTCAAAACCGATTGATGTATTAGAACAAACGAATAACTATATTACGGTTAAATTTACTTTGCCGGAATATAATATAGAAGACATTGAGCAAGATGGTGAAATGTTTCATCAAATCATCACCAATGCTTCAAATATAATCTCAGAAGAGGGCAAGGCTTCCTTGCCCTACTTCTCTGAAATATTGGGAATACCTGCCGACGGTGACATTCAAATAGAGATTATCAAATCTTCTAATCAAACTTTAGATAATATCAACATTGTCCCTTCCCGAAAACTAAATGCTAATGCGAATATTGTTCGTTTTGACTTTTATCAGGATGAACAATTCTATAAATCATCAAAGAAATATCCTGCTAAGCTAATTGAGAAAGGTGAAATATCTTTTCTTCGAGATCGAGCTCTCATTTCTTTCCGCATCAATCCTTTCCAATATATCCCCCATAAGCAAAAACTAGAAATCACTACATCTCTGATTGCAAAAATTTATATTCGCGGAGATAAAACTACCAGCAGAAATTGGCACACGAGCAATAACTACATTGATAAAGTTGGCGACAGCTTTTTCCTTAATAATGCAACTTCAAAAACTTGGAGAAAAAATCGTGAGCCTGCCACATCATATCCTACTAGAAATACTGATATTATAAGTGATATAAAAATCGTGGTAAATGAAGAGGGCATTTACAAAATCACCAAGCAACATCTCGAGAATACGATAGATACATATCTTAAAGAGAATAATATTGAACTTGAATCAGAATTTGATTGGGATAATTTAGACCCAAGATATTTAGAATTATCTGATGAAAATGGCAATATCCCAATCCATTTTGTTGGAGAAAACGACGGTTCTTTTGATAATGAAGATTATTTTGAATTTTTCGGAGAACCTCATTATGGAGATAATTCTTTCTATGATGATTATACAAATGAAAATACTTACCGTTTAAAATTGGTAAATAATATGGCTAGTAGAATGGCTGTGGAAAATGGCGGTTTACAGAATTCAAACCCAAAGGAATTTATCGTACCAAGTTCATTTGAACAAACTATTCACATCGAAAAGCAAGAAAACTATTTTCCTTTGGGAAATCAATTTGATAATCAAGATAAAGATTTCTATCGAGAAGATTTATGGTTCTGGAGTAAAATTAATGCTCCTAATTTAAAAATATATCCATTTGAGCTTCAACATCCTCACGACTCAAATATTAGAAAAATTCACGCAAAGGTATGCTTATTTGGCGCTTCTTTTGATCAAACTAATCCCAACAACCTAAATCATCACGCCATTGTAAGAATTAATTCCAGCTTAATTGGCAATAAAACATGGGCCGGACAAAAGGAAGTATTATTTGAAAATGAAAATCCAATTTCAAATACAAATCTAAACAATGGCACCAATAATCTTTACATAAGCTTACCCGGTGTTGCCGGCTATGCAATTGCACAAATCCTACTTGATTATCTTGAGCTTACTTATTGGAGAGAGTATAAAACAAGTGAAGATTTTATCAAATTCCAAAAACCATCCAATAAACCATTGGGATTATATCAATTTGAAATAGAGAACTTCTCATCTTCTGACATCAGTGTTTATAAAATAGGTTCATCCTATATGGAAAATCCACAGATTACATCCTTTACTGAAGCCGGAGATGCCCCTTTTAAAGTTACTTTCCAAGATAGTGTTTTTGCTGAGAATTATCAGTATCTTGCAATTACAGAATCTATGAAAAAAACTCCCTCCAAAATTATCCCGGATATCCCTTCCAATTTAAAATCAAATAATAATAGTGCTGATTATGTGATTATTACCATTACGGATTTTGCCAATAACGAAGGAACTTTATTATTCAAAGAACTTCGTGAATCGGAAGGTCATTCTGTTCAGATAGTGAAATTAGAGGATATTTTTGATGAATTTAATTTTGGCATCAGAAGTATCGAAGCGATGAAGGATTTTGTGAGCTACGCTTACAATAATTGGTCAAAACCCCAACTTACACACATTTTACTTTTGGGAGATGGTTTAAATGATGAGCGCGATTTATCGCCTGACAGACAATATAATTTGATCCCCTTCAAGAAAGTGTGGGTTCCGAAAAAAGGAGCTATAGCTAGCGACAACTGGCTAGGCTGTATTGTTGGCGATGACATGATTCCTGATGTTTCGATCTCGAGAATAAGTGTTTGGGATGAAGAGCAGATTTTACCTGTTGCACAAAAATCTCAAAATTATTTGGAATCACCTAATTTCAATGATCTCTGGCATAGCAATATTACTTTGGCTGCGGGCGGAAATCCTTCGGAAGGAACTCTATTTGCCAAGCAATCGGAACGAATTAGAAACAATAAGATTCCGGAAGATTACAACGTTAAACGTGTTTATTGTAATGTTGACGATCTACCTAATGAATATGCCGGCAATACAACATCGTTACTGAGTTCTATTAATGATGGAACAATATATATGCAGTTCATGGGTCACGGTGGAGGTCACGTTTGGGCGGATTACAACCTTTTAAATATTGCAGACATCAATACCTTCAACAATGATAATTATCCTTTTGTTTCCTCTTTTGCCTGCTATGGCTCGGCGTTTAATTATCGCCAAAGTTCTTGTATTGGCGAAGAGCTCATTCTTACTGAAGACAAAGGTGCAATTGCCCATTTTGGCTTTAGCGGATATGGTTATTTGAATTCGGATGAATATTTCTCAGCATATTTAAATGAAGCTTTATTCCAACTAAAACTTGGTAATATTGGCAATGCCACTGATTATGCAAAAGCAAGATTCTATGCAGATTCCCCGACAGCAGAGGTTAATTATTCTTTGATTCAGGGTGGCGTTTTATTAGGCGACAATATGGCCACATTTGTCTATCCTGAAACAAATCAAACAATTATTTTAGAAGATTACCATCTTGAAGCCGGAGATACACTTAAAGTATCTTCACTTGTCGGCGATGAAATTTTTTCCGGAAAATTCATCATCTATGATGAAAACGACTCACAATTGAGACTAAATGAATATTATCCACTTCCAACTTATACTAAAAATGGTGAATTATCTGTTGCCGATTATATCATTCCTTTTGAAACTGAATCAGCTCTGCGTTATGTAAAAGTATTTGGTTATGGTGCTGAAAAGGAGATTTGTGGACGAGTAAGCTTCACAGTTGGAAATGCCAGTGTTCAAAAGCTATTAATTTCTCCTGCCGAACCAACAGCTCAGGATTCAGTAAATATTACAGCCGATTTTATTACAGATGATGAGATAGTTAACATAAATCTAATTGAATATACTATAAATAAAGATAACGCTGAAACGATCATAAATACTTTCCCAATGGAATTGATTAGCGGAATAACTTACACACTAAGTGAGAAAATCACCCCCCATTTAAGTTCCGATATAGTTCGCTTTTATTTCGTTATTACAAATAAAAATGAAGAAAAAGAAGAAACTCAAAGATTTTATTACAACATTAAAATGGCTGATATATTTGTTCAACACGGTGAGATTGGAGAGTCAAATAATCTGCCGGTTTTCAAAATTTATACAAGCAACTTGGGAGATAAAACATCTGCAGATTGTTACTATCGACTATATCGATATGAAGAAAAGAATTATGTAATTGTTGATTCAACTGAATTCGCTCCAATAGCTCCAAGTGAGAACAGATGGGATGAAATAGCAATTCCACTTTATACAAAACCAACTAAGTTCCGGGCGATAGTTAATGAAGATCATCGATTTGCAGAACCAAATAATTACAATAATAATAAGATAGAAACAGAATATTATGAATTCAATATGTTTGAAGCAGGTCTATCAGAAACCAATGCTACAAGTTCTGATGGTAATTTAAAATGCCAATTTCCGCCAAACCTTCTCTCCCAAAATACTGTTTTCTACATTAATAATTTAGGCATACAAGAGCCATTAAATCAACCAAATGCAAATCCAATTCTTTTAGCAGATTCTCTTCAAACTTCTTCTGCTTACGAAATTGGAGCGATTAACAGTGAACTTCTTGCCGATACGCTTGGACATTTTGCTCAAGGTAAAACTATCAATCTTAAGTTTTATTATTCCACTAATGATTCTTTAACTCAATATAACGAAAAGGCGGAAAACTTCGAAGTTTATCGTTGGGAACCACAATATTCCAAATGGATCTCGCAAAAGGGTAATATGAGTTTAGAACAAGATTTTGTTTCGGTGAATGTTAATAGACTTGGAATCTACACAATCTTACAAAATCAAGATAATTTACCGCCATTTGTAGAGGCAAATGTTGAGGGACAAGAATTTACATATGGTGGCTATGTGGCTCATGATGGAATTATATCTCTGTTGCTTTCCGATGCAAATGGAATTGATATATTTGATAATAAAGTTCAACTATTCTTAGATGCAAATAGCGCTCCTTTGGATGAATCTGATTACGCTATTACTGCCAGCGCCGGAAACTTAACAAATATCCCAATGAAATACCAACTTAATCTGGAACCCGGTGAACATTTCTTAACAATTGATTGTTCAGATGTGAATGGAAATCTTACTTCTCATGAAATAAAATTTAGTGTAAATAATGAATTTGCTCTAATAAATGTTGCTAACTATCCAAATCCGGTAAAATCCCAAACAGTCAATCCTGTAAATGAAGGTAGAACAAGATTTACATATGTGCTCACGGATGATGCGGATGAGATAAATATCAAAATTTACACTGTTAGCGGAAGATTGGTAAAAACATTCAAGGATGTTTCTCCAAATATTGGCTATCATGAATATCCTCGTACTCTTTACGGCTGGGACTGTCGAGATGACCTGGGATATCCTTTGGCTAATGGAGTTTATTTCTATAAAATAACGGCCAAAAAAGGCAGAAAAACAACCTCCAAAACAATGAAGATGGCAATTTTAAAATAATCGAGGCCTAAATGAAGAGATTAATAATAATAACAGTAATATTTGTACTTGCCTTAAGCTTACAAGCCGGTAGCTATGCCGGAGATTTCATGGTGATTGGTTCCGGAGTTCGCTCTTTGGGAATGAGCGGAACTTTTGCTGCAATCGCAGATGATGCAAGTGCCATTTACTGGAATGCTTCCGGTATTGCTCAATTGCGCGAAACCGAAATAAGTATTATGCGCGGTTACCTTTATGAAGATCTTGCTACTTATGATAATTTTGCTTTCTGCCAACCACTACCCAACGAAGTAACATTGGGCGTTAACTGGACTCGACTTAGCATCACTGACATACCTTATTTTGCTGAATCTCATCTAATTGGGACTGTTGATCAACGTGTAGCTTTTCCATGGCTGAATCTTACAGCTGTACCGGATGGTGAATTTAACAGTACTGACGATTTACTGCAAATTGCTTTCGCCAAACATATTCATCATGAAATAAATCTTGGATGGTTATTCTTTAACATTCCCTTTGATTTTTATTTTGGTGCGAATTTAAAATATATAAAAAGAAAAATAGACACCACGATTGGTACAGGAACCGGAGTTGATTTTTCAACCCTTATCAGAACCAATCTCTCTGATATTTTTGAATATAGCTGGCTTGGAAATATTTCTTATGGCATGAATTTCCAAGATATTGGTGGTACAACAATTTCCTGGGATACATCTTCCCAACGAGAAGATGAAGTGCTCATGAACACAAAAGTAGCAATTGGATACTTCCAACCATTAGACATCATCAATTCCACACTATTAGTTTCATCAGACATGGATCTTATTTATGGTCGCACCCTACATTTTGGAACCGAATTTTCATATAATAACAAAGCAGCCATTAGATTTGGATATCAAAATAATCGCGATAAAATTCAAAGTAATAATCTATCTGCCGGAGCATCGGTGAAATTGTACGATTTTTCTATCGACTATGCTTTTATCACAAGCGACCTTGGTTTCACAAATCGAATCGGATTACGAATAAATTTCTAAGGAGAAATGATGAAAAACATTATATTTATCCTCATCATCACAACAGCCTTTTTGGGATGTGTTGGAAAAGAAAGCTTGGGAATTGATAAACTCCCACCTAAAAAGCCAAATATGATACAACATCTTGGCGATTCCGGCGATACTATTAATGAAGTAACTAATGTTAATTTCTATAATAACACAGAATTCGAAGAGAATGGAATCGACGCAGTTCCTGATGGAAATAAAATCAAAATTGAGTGGGAACACCTATTAGACACGGACTTAGATTATTTAAAAGTTTATAGATTTTCCGAGGCTGATTATTTAGCGGATAACCTTGAGTTTGCTTCAATCATCGATACAGTTGACTACACCGGACAAGATTATTATCGAGATGATTTTTTAGGAGTAAACAGTATTACTCATAAAAACTGGTTCTATTTCATTGAAATATTTGATAAATCAGGAAACTCAACCCTTTCAGATACAGTATGCTACAGATTATTAGAAAAACCATTAATCATATCTCCGGCTGAAATTTCTGAAGTGAACTCTTTAAATGATATATTTTTCGAATGGACAGACTCTGATGCTCAACAATACAGAATATTACTTTTTAATAGTGATCGAGAAATATTATGGCAATATGAACCTTTAGCTCTTGAAGAGACTCAAATTGCCTATTCCGGATCGGATTGTGGTTCGGGTGATTATATCTTTAGAATTGATGCTTTTGGACATTTAACATCTTCAAGTCCAATAAATGGAAAGACCTATCCGATTATTGCGGGAGCAGAATCAGAAGAAAGAGTTATAATAGTAGAATAGACAAAAATCTTGACTGAATAATTTCATAAAAAACATTAGAAAACTTAAGGAGAATATATGAAGAAAATTACAATTTGTTTATTGTTATTAATAGTATCCGGATTCCTACTAGCTCAAGTTAGTAATACATCCGGCAATGCAAATTCGGCTTCAATTTATCAGTATTCAGGAACATTAACAGGAACCGAACAGCTTAAAATTAGAGCTTATATTTGGGGGCAAGTTAAACAACCGGGACTGTACATTGTACCGGATAACACAGATTTGCTAACGTTACTTTCTTCTGCAGGGGGGCCTACAGAAAATGCCAAATTATCTAAAATCAGGATTATTCGTCCTACCATTGAAGGTGAAAAGGTTATAATGGTCGATATTGAAAAGTATATGGAAACAGGCGACAATAACATTATACCCATTATTCAACCCGGTGATACTGTTGTAGTAGCAGGATCATTCTATTACGCATTTACAAAAGCAACTAAATTTCTTTCAGAAATTGCTCTAATATTAACTGTTTACTCAACAATTACAAATTTAAATAAATAGGCTGGAATTTACAAATGCAAGAAAACTTATATCAAAACGTTGAAGAACAAGAAGTTAATTTAAGCGATTATTTAAATATATTAATTCGCTACAAATGGTTAGTAACTTCAATATTTATAGCTGTATTTATTACAGCAGCAATCTATACTTCAAAATTATCTCGAATATACCAAGCAACCTCAAAAATATTAATTGAAGACAACATGTCTGATAATATGTTTATGGGTTCCTTTGGCAAACAACAATCATCTATTAATAATAAAATTCAAATATTAAAAAGTAGACCTGTTTTACAAGCAGTTAATATGCTTCTAAGAAATGAAAAAAATTATGATAAATTCCCCATTAGCCAACTTGCAAATAACGCTCCTGCCGGCTATTTGAAAGGACATTTAGAAATTGAAACTGAACGTGAAGCCGACATTCTTATTATAAATTATAATTCAACCAGCCCCGAAGAAGCTAAAGCGGCGGCAAATGCTACAGCTTACGCCCTCCAAGAACAAGATAATTCATATGCGAGAACTGCATTTAGGACAGCTCGTGAATTCCTCGGAGCACAGCTAGAAGAAGCAGACACAAGACTAAGGGTTTCCGAAGAGGATTTAAGATTATATAAAATTGAACAGGGGATTTCTTTACTATCAGAAGAGACACACGCCCTTATAGAGAAATCATCAGATATGGAATCCCAGCTTGCATCAACTCAAGCTGATTATTCTGTTACGAAAGAACATCTTATCTATTTACAAAGAAAACTTAGCAAACAAGACACATTATTGATAGACGTAAACACAATACTCTCATCCCCTCTACTTGAACAACTTAAGACAGAAATTGTTGGAAACCAAAGGATGTATGTAAATTATCTTACTAAATCAGGCTATTCAAAAGATCATCCACAACTTATAGACTTAAATAATGCGATTGAAAATGCCAAAGAAAAGCTTTCGATTGAAATTAGAAAAATTATAAAAATTAAAGCAGGTTCATCAGATCCACTTCTTTATCGCGCAAGTATTGCCGAAAAAATATCCTTAGCCCAAATAGAAGAAAATATTTTAAGTGCAACAGTAACTAGTTTAAAAAGAGCTGTAGAAAACTATAATGAATTGATGTCTAAATTGCCCGATACAGAAGTTGAATTAGCACGCCTGACAAGAAGCTTCTCAATCAATGAAAAAATCTACATGATGATGATCGAAAAATATGAAGAAGCAAAAATTGTTGAAAAATCTAAAATTGGTAATATCCGTATCATTGAGGAAGCATTAATTCCCTCAAATCCGATTAAACCAAACAAAAAGATGAATATGCTAATTGCAATTGTAATGGGTATTGGTCTTGGATTTGGTGCTGCTCTCATGTTTCATTCATTAGATTCTAAAATTAGAACATTTGACGATGTACGAAAATATGTAGGACTGAAAATTCTCGGAACCATCCCATTTATTCACATTCCAGATTCAGATATTGAAGAAATTGAAAAAAACATATTAAACTGTAAACTTTCTGAAAAGCAAGAGTTGCTAGATGCTAAAAACCAAATCGAATCAAGATTAATAACAAATTATTCACCAAAGTCATCAGCAGCAGAATCTTTTAGAATTCTTAGAACAAATATAATCGCAAAAGAAGACCCTGATAAATCTATTGCAATGCTTATTACAAGTTCAGGTCCCGGCGAGGGAAAAAGTACTACCCAATCAAATCTAGCTACTGCCCTGGCACAAATGGATGCAAAAGTAGTATTACTTGATTTGGATTTAAGACGTCCAATGATCCATAATATGTTTAACATTGATAAAGAAAATGGAATTGCTGATTACCTCACGGACAAAAACACACAACTAAGTAGTTTCATCAAACGATCAAATATAAAAAACCTAGATATCATAACAAGTGGTCATATCCCACCTAATCCATCAGAATTGTTGTCATCCAAAAGAATGGATGATGCTATCGCATATCTGAAAGAGAAATATGATTATGTCTTGCTAGATGCACCTCCAATAATTGCCGTAACAGATTCAATGATCTTAGCAAAAAAAGTAGATAAAATGTTTATCTCTGTTCGTGTTGGAAAAGCTGACAAAAAAGTTATCAAACGAACTAAAGAACTTTTGGATAATATTGATGTAGATATAACGGGAGTAATCATTAATGGTGTACACCCACAGAAATATTATAGTAGCTACGAATACAACTACTACTATTACTACTACTATGGAAATGAAAATGATAAGTCAAAAAATAAAAAGTCCCGCAAAAATTAATCTTTTTCTCGATATACTAAAAAAGCGCGCAGACGGATATCATGATATCCGTAGCCTCTTTAGTGAAATCGAGCTATCAGATACAATAAATTTTACTTTGACAGAAAAAGATAAGATCCAGCTTTTGACGAGCAAAGACTTTGTAAGTGTCGAAGAAAATTTGATTTATAAGGTTGCGATCTTTATTAAAAAAAAGTATAAAGTGAGTACTGGTGTAAGAATTGAGCTTGAGAAAAATATCCCAATCGCAGCTGGATTGGGTGGTGGAAGCAGCAATGCTGCCTACACCATCATGGTTCTTTCAGATTTATGGAATTTGAATTTATCAAAAGAAGAGATGCATGATATTGCTGAGCAATTTGGTAGTGATATCAATTTCTTCATTGAAGGTGGCTGCAAATTAGGTGAAGGAAGAGGAGAAAAGATCTCTCCCATTCCTTATATATTTATCGATAATATATTTCTTGTTAATCCTGGTTTTGGAGTGTCTAGCCAAGAAGCATACAATGCTGTGAAATTATCCTCTTTTCCAAATTCTAATTGGGAAGAATTAATTAAAACAGCAGACACTTCCTATTGCTACAACGCTTTGGAAAAAGGTGTTTGCAAACTCTATCCGGAAATAGAAGAAATCATAAATTATCTTAAGGCAAATGGTGCAATAAACACAATCTTGTCCGGAAGCGGTGCAACTATTATTGCCTTTTGTCCTGATGCAAAGACAGCAAAGAAATTTTCGACATTCTATACAAAAAAGAATTATTGGAATTACATTACTAAAACCAAAAGGAGTACAAGATGAACATTACAGATGTAAAAGTTTTTATCAGAGAAAACAATCAATTAAAGGCTTTCGTAAACATTGTAATCGATGATGCATTCATTATCCGTAACATCAAGGTTATCGAAGGAGAAAAAGGTTTATTCGTGGCAATGCCTAGCCGTCGTGTAAGTAATGGCGAATATAGGGATATCGCACATCCAATAAATACTGAAACAAGAAAAGAAGTAGAAAATCTTATTATCGAAAAATATAAAGAAGCTCTTGAAGAAGCTCTTTCCGCAACAGACTCAAAAGAATATTCAGGAGAAGACGTAGGATAAACATGTATTCAAGATTAAAAATATTTACCGGAAATTCAAATCCGGAATTAGCTCACGAAGTAGCTAAAATTGCAGGCATTTCACTTGGAGATGTCGAAGTTTTTAAGTTCTCCAATGATAATACATTTGTAAAACTTAATGAGAACGTACGTGGTGCCGATATTTTTGTAATTCAACCAACCTGTGAACCGGTTAACGATAGTATCATGGAATTGTTGATTATGATTGATGCTTTAAGACGCTCATCAGCCCAACGAATTACATGTGTAATGCCCTATTTTGGTTATGCAAGATCAGATAAAAGAGATCAAGCAGGTGTACCAATTACTGCAAAACTGATAGCGAATTTACTTACAACTGCCGGAGCAGACCGAGTTATCGCTATGGACTTACACTCAGATCAAATTCAAGGTTTTTTTGATATCCCGGTTGACCATCTTTATTCGATGCCGATTTTTTCGAATTTTTTTCAAGCAAATTTCGATTTATCAAATATAGTAGTTGTATCACCAGATACTGGTGGAACTGCCAGAGCAAGAGCTTTAGCAAAAAGGCTAAATTGCAGTTTGGCAATCGGCGATAAACGACGAACCGGCAATGATGGAAATGCTGAAATCCTGAATATTATTGGTGATGTCAAAGGTAAAAATGCCATTCTTTTTGATGACATCATTGACTCCGGAGGAAGCTTAACAAAAATGGCTTCAGTTCTTAAGAAAAATGGAGCATCAAAAGTATATGCTGCTTGCTGCCATGGTGTGCTTTCCGGAAAAGCGATCGAAAATATAGAAAATTCTCCTATCGAGAAACTATATATAACAAATTCGATCCAACTTCCTGAAGAAAAAGCTAAATGTGAAAAGATCCAACAGCTTTCAATTGCAGAATTGATGGCTTTAGCAATAAAAAAAATACATATAGAGGAATCGCTTAGTACTTTATTTAAATAAGGTATTATTTGATTACACGGAGTATATAATGAATATAAAATTAAGCGCAACAAAACGCGAAGTAGGAAAAAAGAAATCTGTTACTAAACAACTTCGCAAAAACGGATTAATTCCAGCAGTTATTTATAGTGCTGGCGAAACAGGAATTACCATCACTCTTGAGAAAGGAGAATTCCAACAACAATATAAAAAATCAATTGGTGAAGTAGCTTTATTCAACATCTCTTTAGATGACCAAACATTTACTACTTTCATCAAAGAACGTCAAATCCACCCTGTAAGCCGTGAAACTATTCACATCGACTTCATTGAACTTCATGCAGGAAAAGAGATGACTCTTAAAATCCCGATCACTTACACTGGCGATGCTCCCGGCATCAAAGAAGGTGGTAATCTTGATATCATCCAAAGAAAAATAGAGATCACATGCCTTCCAAAAGATATTCCTGAAGAAATAGTTGTTGATCTTTCCAACCTTACTGTTGGAACTGCAATTCACTATGGCGATATCAACATGCCGGAAAACGTTTCTGCATCTTTTTCAAATGAAACAACTCTTGTTACATTAAACCTTCCTGCAGGTGTAGAAGAAGAACAAGAAGAAGTTGAAGAATAAAAGACTGACGAATTTACGTCATAAATATTGATACAATGAGATTAATTGTTGGCTTAGGTAATCCGGGCGATAAATATAAGAACAATCGACATAATGTTGGCTTCTTAATATTAGACGAGATTGCCTCAGCTCAAATGCAGAGCTTTAAAAAACAAAAAAAATTTGATTATATCGAACATAAAGGTGTAATCTTAATGAAACCTAAGACCTATATGAATCTAAGTGGAAATGCTGTTACGGCAGTTAAAACGAAGCATCGAATTGATGACATTCTTGTCATTGTCGATGACATCTATCTTCCACTTGGAGAGATTAGGTTAAGAAATTCAGGTGGTCTAGCCGGGCATAATGGATTAAAGTCCATCGCTAAATCATTAGGAACGAATGATTTCAAACGAATGCGAATTGGAATCAATTCCCCAAATGAGAAAAACCTGGCAGATTATGTTCTTTCAAATTTTTCGAAAGAAGAAAAAGAGAAATTAGACATAACATTTGCTTTTTCACAAGAGCTTCTGGAACAATATATCCAGTTTGATTTTGATGAAATGGTTAAATATTATAGTAGAAACAAAAAATCCTATTCTGAGAAAATCGTGCATACTCAGGATCGATCGGCAGAACAATAAATTAATACTGTCGAGGATAAGACCAAAGGAGGACAAATGGCAAAAAAATATGAAAGCATGGTTGTGGTTTCACCAAACATGACTGAAGCAGCAGCAAAGAAGGAACTCGATAAAACTATTGATTTTATCAAAAACAATGAAGGTGAGGTTATCAAATTTGATGAGCTCGGTAAAAAGAGACTTGCATACGAAATTAAGCACCTTAAAGAAGGATACTATTTCTTAATCAACTTCACACTTGATGAAAGCAAGACTCGTGAATTCGAAACAGTTTATCGATTGAATGAAACAATTATCAGACATAATCTGTTAACTAAATAATTTAGGAGAATTCAAATGGCCGGAGAACTTAAATTTCCAAGAATAAACTCAATAATGATTAGCGGAAGAGTTACAAGGGAAACAGAACTACGCTATACAACTAGCGGAACAGCTGTTACAAAATTACCTATTGCTTTCGACAGAAGCTATCAACGTGGAAATGAGTGGATACAGGAAACAAGCTATATCGATGTAGTTGTTTGGGATAAACTTGCTGAAAGATGTGCTGAATATCTTGATAAAGGTAGTGCCATCTTGGTGGAAGGTTATCTTAAAACCCACACCTA
>DAOWES010000312.1 GCA_030638385.1 Candidatus Cloacimonadota bacterium
AGCTGCTGGGCGATAGCTTCTGCGCTATCCACTAATTTAATTTGATGTCCTACAACTTTTTCAAGGGTGTTTTTTAATATAGGATAGTGGGTGCAGCCCAAAACCAAAGTATCGATCTTTTGCAATAAAATTTCAGCTAGATATTCTTTAGCGATAATTTCTGTTACTTGATGATCTTCCCAACCTTCTTCGGCTAATGAAACAAATAATGGGCAAGCTTGGCTAAAGACGATTGTCTTACTCGAAATATCAGAGATTGCTTTTGGATAAGCTTTACTGTGAATGGTGCCATCGGTTCCAATAACGCCAATTCTGCCGCTCTCTGAACTATTCACTGCTGCAATGGCGCCCGGTGTAATTACACCAATTACCGGAATTGGTAAAATTTCCGAAAGCTTCTCGATAGCTACTGCTGATGATGTATTGCAGGCAATCACAATGATCTTTGCTCCACATTGCATTAGAAATCTAGCATTCTGAATGGAATATTCTATTACTGTATTTTTAGATTTAGGACCATAAGGAACTCTGGCTGTATCGCCAAAATAGATGATGTCCTCATGGGGAAACGTTTTTCTTATTTCGCGAAAAACTGTTAAGCCTCCAACTCCTGAATCGAAAATACCAATTGGTTTTTTATCCACATTTCTTCCTTGAATAATTATTCTTATTTGTAATACAAAAAATGAAATAGAATACTTTCTGTCAAGTTGTGAAAAAGTAAATGAGAATAAATGTTAATAGTACTAAAAATTGCTTTAAATTGTTCTTAATAAATGAAAAAAAACAGCGATCCGAAGATCGCTGTGGAAAGATTATACTTTGCAGATAGGTTTGCCGTAAACTTCATTGATTACCGGAGCAACCGCAGCATAAAATGCAGATAAACCGCAGATGATACCTTCGATACCGGCAATAGTTTTGATGATTTTAATGCCTGTGAAATCTCCAATTGCCAGAAGCGCAAAAAGTACAAGTAATGAGCCAAATACAAATTTTGTGATGTTATTCATCTTTAATGTACAGATAAACATCGCTAAAGTAAATAAGCCCCAAACAGCTAGGTAACATCCCATGGAAAATGCATCGGGAGCTGCGGCAATTCCCATTTTGGGCAATAACCAAATTGCTACTAAAGAGATCCAAAAGAAACCGTATGCTCCAAAAGCAGTAGTTCCAAATGTGTTGCCCTTTTTCCATTCCATTACACCAACTACTACTTGGCCAAATCCACCAATGAACATTCCCATTGCAATGATCATTGCATTTAATTCAAATAAACCTGCATTGTGAAGATTTAACAATATTGTGGTCATGCCAAATCCAATTAAACCAAGTGGGGCTGGATTTGCAGTTGTATCTTCAATTCTTACTAATTCTCTTGTCATCGAGTATCTCCTAAAACTTTTTTTTTATTACAAAGTCAGGAGTTATAATGATGTTTTTTTGTCAAAGTATTCTATATGTATGATGGCTGAGAGCTTGTTTAGAGGCGGATGTTGTTAATTATGAATTATTAATTGTGAATTATTGATTACATGAGGACTTTATGTGTTTCTTCGCTTTCACAAATTCAGCTCTTCAGTTCGATAGGTTAAAACCTATCTTTAAAAACATACAAAATCCTGCGGATTAAAATAGACACAGATCAACACAGATGGGCACAGATTTGTGCGACTATATTTTAATGGATTATTCAAGTCAAAGTGACGTAATCATCCCTGATTGCGCTTATTGCTTTCCGGTTTCAATCTTTGTTTTAATGATGTGTTTTAACTCATTGCTGGTTTGATTTATTCATCATCAATTTCTTCAAGTTCAAGATACGTTATTCCTTTTTTGTGATGCTCTTCCTGATTTTTAATATATTTTTTGATGAAACCTACATGCCTTATTGATATTGTAAAAATGCCATAACCTTCCTGCCAATACAAAACATCCTCACTAATTAACTCTTTATTAACAAAATAAGAAGAGGAACCTTTAATCAATTTAACTGCTTCCGATACTGCCATTTTGGGTGGAATATAGAGTAATAAATGAACATGATTATCAATTCCACCAATCTCATGAAGATATAAATGATGCTTTTTACATTTATTCTCAATAAAATGATAAACTTGTTTTCGCAATTCTAAATCTTCGAGATAAGGTTCGTTGAGCTTTGTATGAAAAACAAGATGGTAATAAATTGATTTGAATGATCTGCCTGACATGGATTTTCTCCTTTTGAAATAGATTATAAGTTTTACACTAAGCGATAGGTTAAAACCTATCTTTAAAAACAGATAAAATCCTGCGGATTATTTAGACTGAAAAGCTTAATCTATTGTATGATATGCCTTTGGCAGGGTCGAACATGTTGCCTTTTTCCAGATTTTCTAAAGCAGATTTCTTTTTTGATAAATTCAAAAATCTCGTTTAGCTAGTTTTAGCTCATTGAAAATTACCTTTATGATTTTAATTTTCATATTTTGTTCCCTCATGTTTTTTTTACACGAGAGTCAGGAACAGTTTTTTTGAATTAAAGCGTCAATGATTTTATGGTCATCGTCAATGTGAGGAAATGTTATAAAAGAAGAAGGCGACGATTGCAATCGTCGCCTTCGGAATTAACGCACACGCCTTCGATATTTACTTATTTTATGATCTCATTATAAGCATTTTCATCAAGGTCGGTAACAATTTTTTCGAGAAGTTTCATCAGATTTTCGTAATCCGTTAAACTCATCAAACAATTGTGGCTATGTGCATAACGAACCGGTGTTCCCAGTACGATAGTGGGGATTCCATAATTTGCATAATGCAATTTAGCACCATCTGTACCACCACCTTTTCTAATTGTGGTTTGAATAGAAATATCATATTTATTGGCAGTATTCACAATGAAATCGGCTAAGCCTTTTTTCACCATCATGGTAGGATCGAATAATCTCACATGAGCACCATGGCCGATGCCTGTTTGGCTATTTCCGGGAATTCCCGGAATATCGTCCGCCGGAGCACCTTCCAGAACAATGCAAATATCAGCATCAGTGTGTTGCGCTATCGAAGCTGCGCCACGACCACCGATCTCTTCTTGCACGCTACCGGTGCAGATAACGGTGTTTGGATGTTCAATTTCTGAAGTGAATTTAGCAACTTCAATAACCGAAGCAATGCCAACACGATCATCAAAAGCTTTTGATAAGATGCGCTTGTTTTGCTTTGAATAATGAAAGTTTGTAATCGGAACAATTTGATCGCCCAGATTAATACCAAAATTTTCGATAAGATCTTGTTTGCTTTGGGCGCCAACATCCACAAACATAGAAGCTATATTTGGCTTTCCATTACCATTTTGTTGGAAATGAACAGGAACAGATCCGATGATGCCGTCATGTTCTTCGCCGTTTCGATTTATGATTTTTACCGGAGAAGAAAGTAATGTGTTTGGATCCCAACCGCCAATTGGTTGAATTTTGATAAATCCACTTTCCATAATATCACCCACGATGAAACCAATCTCATCTTGATGTGCGATGAATAATATCTTGGGGCATTTTCCTTCGAAACGGAAGCTAATAGAGCCCATTCTATCCATATTTGAATCAACAGTTCCTGCTAATTCTTGTTTCATTATTTTGGCAATTTCGGTTTCATGCCCGGAAATGCCTGAGGCCAATGTTAGCTTTTTTAGTAATTCTAAAGATTCCATTAATACTCCTAATATCTATTTTTTTTATAATCATTTTGATAATTATTCATAGTTCTCTTTATCATGAGAACATAATCATAGCCTAACGTAGAGTAAGCTGTTAAGTCGTTTGCCAGTTCAAAAGGGTTTAGCTCAATGTTTTCCTTTCGCATCAGAGCACGATTTTTTCTAAGTTTTTTATATGCTTTGTGAGTGTTTAGATTGCGCAGATAACTTTTTACAGATTGGTTTACTGTGCGGTATGAAGCTACGCGAAAAGTTGCTCCGGTAGCGCGATCTTTGGGGATAATTCCACTTTTTTGGCTGGTTGTTCTCATGCCAAAAAGATTATTACCTCTTTTGGCAAAACCGGAAGCTCCCCAATTCGATTCGATTGCTGCTTGCGATAGTACAATTTCAATAGGGATAATATCGATTCGTTCCAGTAATTCGAATAAAGTCTGGGGTGTGATGCTGAACTTTTTTAATTTGTAATATTTAGCTGTTTGATGAAGCCAGGTAGTATCTGCTGAACTATGGTGAGATTTTTTCATTAATTTTTTTAGATTTTTTCTATTCGTTAAAATCTCATAATTTTCACTTTCGATAATGGGAGTGAGAAAATTAATAAAGTTACTAGTTCTGCTCACATTGGGATTATAAGTAGTAAAATTCGGTACAGATGTATACTCTCCGATTTGTGTGATATCCGATTCTGTAGCTTTAAAAAGTGATTCTGATTTTGTTAAGATGCCAAAAATCAGCACAATTAAAAGCAAAATTAATGGGAAAATTTCGATTTTATTTTTCATATGCTCGTATTTGAAAAAATTGTAGATTATCGTGTCAAGTTAAAACCCCACCGCTAATTGGGGTGTTGTCTTGGATTGCATATTTTCAAATTCATGAAAATAATTTTGCTCTCAAAATAATCAAAAGCCCGAACAAATAATTCGAGCTTTTGAGATTAATGTTTTTAGTGAGCTCCACCGCCACCACAAGCATTTTTTGCTTCCATTTCTGGTAATTCCCCGGAAATCATCATCTTCACAACAGTTTGAATTGATGGCTGAGTTGCTTCGTAATGAACACTAATGTTCACATTATTAAATCCAACTAATGGGCGCATTCCGATTCCGCTAACGATGAGAGCGTTTACATTTTGTCCTGCTAAAATATTAACTGGAACCAAACAACCACCTTCTCTATGTTCTTGGTTTGAAATAGTTGAAACATTTGAAATTTCTCCATCAACAACGTCGATGAGTGTGAATGTAGAACAGTGACCAAAATGAGCTGATCTTTGACCTTCTAAACCACCAAGTCCTTCTGATGGTACAGCAATTCTTCCGTTTTTCATGTTTATTATCTCCTGCAATTTTTTTTTTAGTCAAAAAAATAAATGAAAAAAAGACGTCAATAACTTGAGTTAATTTTAATGATTTATAATATTTATTGGTTATTGATTTTGTGAAAATTATTCCGGCAAAAGTGACTTTTCTTTTTTTGATAAGATATTTTAGTTATGTTTATCAATTTTATAAGAGAACACATTAATTTATATTTATTTCAAATTAATAAAAAAAATGATCAATCTGCTGAGATGCGCCTGTAGAAATGGTTAAGCTGTATTATTGTTTGTTGAAATTGATTTATATTTAGCTTGGCACACCAAATGCATTTTATTGAGGCAGATCTTTTAAAGGAGCATAAGTGGAAAAAGAGAGATATAAAAAATGGATTTTTACGATTCTTAACACAATCTTAATATATTCTTTATCATAAATAAATATTTGTTTCGTATTATTAGGGTGTACGAAGAAAAAAAATGGAGGTAGAGATGAATTTATTAAAGAGATGGAACAGCAAAAAAACAAGATATACTGCAAAGCATTGCAGATAAGGAAAAAGAAGAAAAAAAAATTAAAGAGGAGGAATGATGAAAAGCATTATACGCAGATGGAATTCTAGGAAATCTCGTTACCGTGTGAAAAAACAAACTTCAATCTATTAATCCAAACAAAGCAAAAAGGAGGGAGTGATGAATTTGATCAGGAGATGGAATGCAAAAAAGAAAAAATATGTCGTTAAACTTTAAACGTTAAAAAAGCTTCAGATGAAAAAATCCGGAGCTTTTTTTTTGAGATATTTTCTAACTTTAACAAATATTAAAAACATACTATTCATTATATTTTATTATATACAATCTGATTTCACTATAAAAATCGGTGTAGATATCGTTCTTCACTTTGTTCAGAGCCGAATCTTAGATATCGTTTTGATCGAAATCGTTTTTCTTCGAAAAGCCGATTCGTAAAAGCCGAATCTTAGCTGATTCGTAGCCGACTCCCGAGATCGTTTTGCAAGCAAAGCCGACTCGTAGTTAATTCGTGGACAAAGACTTTTCAAAGTGGATTCACAATCTGAAGAAAAACAAAATCAAAATTCCGTAATTCAATATATCATAAAAAGATAGCCTGAAATATCAAAAAAAAGGGTTGTCTTCTAATTCCAGATTATATTTTTTTGCGCATGATAAGGAGTTAGAATGAATAAAAAAATAGTTTTATTAATAATATTAACGATCACATTATGCTTACAAATAATTACTTTGGGATGTGCCAAAGATGTGGAAATAATTAAAGATAATTTAAAAACAGATATTTTAACGATTCCGGCCGGAGCAGATATTTTCCAAATAATCAAAGGACAAAATTATAAAGATATAGAAATTATCGATGAAGTTTTAGGAAAACGAATAATCGAAACTGCTAATAAACAGGATATGTCGGTAGAGATGACAGTTAGCAAAGATTCGTTGGAAATTCATAGTTGTAAAATAAGTGCTTTTAACGCCACTTTTGAAATTAATGTTACAGAAAATGATACTATTTTGTGTAGAGTGAATGTAGAGAAACCGATTTTGAAAGGTGGAAGTATTTTTCAAGTTCTTACGGATTTGGGGATGAAAGCAAAAAATGTAGGATATTATGCTTGGAAATTGGGTGAGTATATTGACGCGACTTCGATTGATGTGGGTGATATTATTACGGTTGATTATTATATTGATAGTTTAAAGGTAAAACAATTTGAGAAGTTTTCTTATAAATCAGATAAAATTAGTATTCACGAGTTTTTCATTTTAGGCCCACGCGAATTACAATATCATAAGATTGAATTGCCCTTTGAACTGAAACGAAGATTTTTAACCGGCGAGATAACTGAAGAAAATAATACTTTGGATGCAGCAATGGCAAATTTGGATATTATTCCTTATATCAGGCAACAAGTTAATAATTCTATGGAATCTCAAATCGCTTTTTCAACAGATGCCAGGGTGGGCGATAAATTTGAAGTTTATATCGAAGAGAAATATGTGAATGGAGAACAGCCCCCTCGTGGTAAAGTATTATATGCCAAATATGAGGGGAAAAATACAGGTTTGAAAACAGCGTATAGGTTTTCCGACCAGCAAGATGCTTCAGCCTTTACCGGAATGTACACATATAAAGGAAAGCGTCTCGTATCCAATGCAGTGCGAACTCCTTTAGACAGAATGCATATTAGCTCCTCATTTGGCTATCGTATTCATCCACTTTTGGGAACCAGAAAAATGCACAAAGGAATTGATCTGCGTGGTAGTTCCGGAACCAAAGTCTATGCGGTTACATCGGGAACGGTTATCAAGGCCAAAAATAATAGTAATGGTTATGGAAAAGAGGTTCAGATAAAACACGATAATGGTATGATCTCACAATATGCGCATTTGAGTAAAATATCCACTCGTTACGGAAGAAGAGTTCGTAAAGGGCAAATTATTGGAGCAGTGGGAAGCACAGGCAGATCGACAGGTCCACACTTACATTTTGGTGTTAAGAAAAGTGGGCGTTGGGTAAATCCCAAAAGCAATCTGAAAATGGTGGGAGCGAATCAGCTGAAAAATGATAGATTGAAATCATTTAAAGCACAACTGAAATCATATCAAGATGAGATGGAAATGCTTCAAATTCAGGCGACAAAAATAGATTTAGTGGTGGCGGATCAGGAAGCGATTTGATCTTTTTTTTTATTGCATTGACGCTACAGCCACCTGAATAGTTGTTGTAACAAGTTTAGATATCTTATTTTTTGATAAATACTTAAACGAAATAAACAAGCTTTCATTATGGAAGCAAAAGGAAAATATAAATTGAAATTAATTATACGGAATTACCGTCAAAATATACTCCGAATAGATGTTGCTAGCAAGCTCTTGAATATGCTTGTTAGTTTGGGTAATATCAAATGACATTTGCAGAACTAGGAATTATCGCACCCATCTTGAAAGCGCTGAATGATGAAGGATATGAAAATCCCACACCCATTCAAGCTCAATCTATTCCCATCTTATTACAGAA
>DAOWES010000104.1 GCA_030638385.1 Candidatus Cloacimonadota bacterium
AATTCTTCCCATAAAAAAAAGTCCTACCGAAGTAGGACTTTTCTCAAGCTAATGCTATATTTATAAAACGATACTAACTTACTAAATCTTCAGTTTTAATATCATTATTCTTAGTAGCTTCGGTACGTTCAACAAGCTCGATAATAGCCATTGGTGCACAATCACCACGACGGAAACCGTTCTTAAGTACACGAGTATAACCACCTTCTCTATTGGTATAGCCAGGAGCTATTTCATCAAAAACTCTATTAACAAGAGTTTGATTTTGAAGAACTTTAAAAGCAAGTCTTCTATGATGCAATGTTCCTTTTTTACCATAGGTAATAACTCTTTCAGTGAGTCCTCTGATCTCTTTTGCTTTTGCCACAGTTGTGTTGATACGACCATGATCTAAAAGCGAAACAACCAAATTCTTCAGCATCAGGTCACGATGGCCTCTTTCTCTACCGAATTTTCTTCCACTTACTCTATGTCTCATATTATTATCCTCATTTCCTTACAGTCACTTTACTTCTTGCTTCTTTGATTTCTTTAAGTTTACCAGAAACATCATAACCAAGCTGCAGTTCATATTGTTCTAATAATTCGTTGATCTCTTCTAAAGATTTCTTACCGAAATTCCTATATTTAAGCATTTCGTTTTCATTTTTAGAGATCAATTCTCCAATTTTATCAATCTTAGCTGCTGCCAGACAATTGCTACAACGAACAGATAATTCCAAATCATTCACATTTTTATCAAAGATAAGTTCAAGTCTTTCCAACTCAGAATCCATTTCGATTTCTTCAATATACTCAGGTTCATTTTCAAAAAGAACAACTGTATCATAAAGATCTCTCAGAATCTTTGCAGAAAGATAAAGTGAATCTTTTGGATCGATACTACCATCGGTAGTAATTTCCATAACAAGCTTATCAAAATCGATCTTCTCACCAACACGCTGATTTTCAGCAGAGAAATTAACTTTTCTGATAGGAGAATAGATAGAATCGATAGGAATAACTCCAACGGTATCTTCTTCTGCTATCTGATTTTCTGATTTAACATAACCTCTTCCGATTCCAACCCAGATTTCCATTCTGAAATCTACGTCTTCTGTCATGTTGAACAACACGAGGTCTTTATTTATAATCTTAACATCAGCAAGTTCGCTAATTTCACCCGCCGTAACAGGTCCAATGCCTTTATGTTCTAAAACAAGAACTTCTTCAGAAATTGAATCACATGCGATGACAAGCTTCTTGAGTTTTAAAATAAGATCGATATAGTCACAATCAGATCCAGGGATTGGAGCGAATTCGTGGTGCAAACCTTCAATTTTCACAAAGCGCACTGCTGCACCCTGAATAGAAGAAAGGAGTACTCTTCTAAGAGTATTTCCTACTGTTGTAGCAAATCCTGCTTCAAGAGGTCCTATTTCAAATCTACCATATGTAGATGAATAAGTTTGCTCATCAACTTGAACTTTTTCCGGTAACTGTAACGGTTCAAGAAACTTCATATACCACTCCTATATTTCTACTTAGAATAGAACTCAACAATTAATCTTTCGTCAATATTTACAGGTATTTGCTCTCTGGCAGGAACTTCAATGAATGTTCCTTTAAAGTTATCAGCATCTAGCTCTAACCAACCATAAGCTGCAACACCCATGCTACCTTCCATCGCTTCAAGAAGCGCTGGCATTTTACGACTTTTTTCTCTGATTTCAATCACATCTCCGGGAGAACAGAGAAAAGAAGGAATATCAACTTTTCTGCCATTAACTCTGATGTGACCGTGGTTTACAAATTGTCTTGCTTGCATTCTAGTTCTAGCGAAGCCTAAACGAAAAACAACGTTATCAAGTCTTCTTTCAAGGAACTTAAGCAAGTTTTCACCTGTAATACCTTTCATTTTATCAGCTTTTTTGAAGTAATTACGGAATTGTTTTTCTAAAACACCATAAGTGTAACGAAGCTTTTGCTTTTCTACCAAATGTACACCATAATCACTTAATCTTTTACGAAAACTTCCACTATTTCCATGCTGTCCTGGAGGATAATTTCTTTTTTCTAGTAGTTTATCATATTTAGGACTACCGAAAATATTCTCACCAAATCTTCTAGCGATTTTTCCTTTTGGTCCAGTAAATTTTGCCATATTTTATTCCTTAAACTCTTCTTGTTTTACGTGGTCTACACCCATTATGAGGTATTGGAGTTACATCTGTAATCATGGTAACTTTAAGACCGTTTCCGTCTAAAGCTCTAATTGCAGATTCTCTTCCACCACCTGGGCCATTAACAACTACAGCTACTCTTGTGATTCCCATTTCAAGAGCAGTTTTTGCAACTTCTTCAGCTGCAAGCTGTGCTGCAAAAGGAGTACTCTTTTTGGAACCTTTGTAACCGATTTTTCCACCACTTGACCATGTTAATGTATTTCCAGCTTTGTCTGAAATAGATACGATTGTATTATTAAAGCTGGCATGGATATGAGCTACACCTTCGTTAAACGAAAGTCTTACTCTTTTCTTTTTAGTTTTTCTAATAGTCTTTGCCACTTCTAACTCCTGTTATCTCTTACGACCTTTTCTGGTTCTTGCATTTGTATGTGTTCTTTGACCTCTACAAGGAAGACTTCTCTTATGACGATCACCACGATATGATCCGATCTCCATAAGACGTTTTATATCCAAAATCCGTTGAGTTCTAAGTTCACCTTCAACAATATGTTCTTCTTGTATAATGTCTCTTAGTGATTTCTCTTCTTCAATAGTTAAATCACTAACTTTTTTATTCTCGTCGATACCTATTTTTGCAAGAATCTCTTTTGATTTTGTTCTACCAATACCAAAAATATATGTAAGTCCGATAAGTATTCTTTTATTTCTAGGTAATTCTACACCCGATATATGAGCCACTCTGGTTCCTCCTTTATCTTATTAACCCTGACGCTGTTTGTGCTTAGGGTTAGCGGGACAGATAACTCTGATAACACCGTTTCTTTTAATAACTCTGCAATCTTTGCACATTGTTTTCACTGAAGCTCTTACCTTCATGATATTCTCCTATTTATAACGATAAGTTATTCTTCCTCTATTCAAATCATAGGGAGATAATTCAACTTTTACTTTGTCGCCCGGTAATATGCGAATATAATACATTCTCATCTTACCAGAACTATGAGCAAGAATTTCATGCCCGTTCTCTAATTTCACTTTGAACTGTGTATTAGGTAATGCTTCAGTAACAATACCCTCAACTTCAATTACACCTTCTTTAGCCATTTTTTTTCTCTCTCATTTTTAGTAAACGGTTAGTATCTCCGGCTTGCCATCGGTTATCAATATCGTATTCTCAAAATGAGCAGATAAACTGTTATCGAGAGTGAAGAATTCCCATCCTTCTTCTCGAACACGATTGGTGCCAATATTAACCATTGGCTCGATAGCAAGAGTCATTCCCTTACGTATTCTTGGTCCTTTTCCTGCGATCCCAAAATTTGGAATGATAGGATCTTCGTGCAATTTTTTACCAATACCATGACCGGTTAAATCATCGGCGATAAAATAACCTTTTGATCTAACATAATCTCCAATTGCACTTGATATATCTCCAATTCTGTTTCCGCAAATTGCTGCTTCGATACCAAGCTCGAGAGCTTTTTTGGTAACATCAAGCAAAGCTTTTGTCTTCTCGGAAACATTTCCCACCATATATGTACGAGCTGCATCACCATAAAAACCATCTTTAAACACTCCTACATCCACACCAATTATATCCCCTTCATTTAGAACGGTACTCTTAGAAGGGATACCATGAACGATGCAAGAGTTCACTGACGCACATACAGCCGCTGGAAATGGAGACAACCCAGGTACTGAATAACCTTTGAATGCGGGTTTACCACCTTCAGTGCGAATAATATCTTCAGCGATTTTATTCAATTCGAAAGTAGTAACTCCGGGTTTGACATAATTTTCCAATTTGTGAAGCAGTAAACCGACAATGCGGTTACTCTCTCTCATCTTTAAGATTTCTGACTTATTTTTAATCGAGATCATACTTTTTCACAAAATCTATTTATCCGACTCCTATCCCCTACGGGATCTGAGCTTTCCTTTTTTCATAAAGCCATCGTAATGACGCATCAGAAGATGCGATTCTACCTGTTTCATTGTATCTAGAAGAACACCGATAACGATGATTAGTCCAGTGCCTCCCACAAAGTCGGTCAGTGCCCAGGGAATCTGAAATGAGACGTAGAAGACGTTTGGCAAAAGGGCAACAGAGACCAGAAAGGTAGCGCCGACCAGCGTAATGCGAGTTAATACAAAGTC
>DAOWES010000050.1 GCA_030638385.1 Candidatus Cloacimonadota bacterium
ACTTTTATAAACACCATCTCCGTATGTGCCGATATACACAAGATCTTCATTGGAAGGCGCTATCGCCAGAGAAGATACCCAAACGGAATAAGGTCCATTTCTGAACCAATCTTGTGCAAATAATGCTGATACCAATAAACAAAAAATAGTTATAAGTGTCTGCTTCATACTACAGGCCTCCAATATATTAAAGTTCCGAATTTAAATTAAATCGCTTTGGTTAGTATAAATTATTATAATTTCTGTTCTTTGATTCAAAAGTTAATCTCGAATTTCCAACTCATATGACAACATTTTATTTTCACGAAAAACAATCATCACTCTATCTAAATATCTGCCGGTTGATTTTTTGAACAAGCTTCGCTCAAAAACATAAACCTCATCGCCATTACTTAGAATTTCATGCTTTATAGGTTCACCCATATCCATTTCAGCAAATTTTTCAAAAACAATTTCTTTGGGTTCTCCTAAAAGTTTTTTGCAGTCACGAGTCAGTACCGATTTTCGCTGGTTAACATTTCCTACACTCACGCAAGCGATGCTAATTAATAGAGTAAATAACATAATTGTAATAATTTTTTTCATAATTTCTCCTTTGTTAGTCCGCTTCCAAACGGTTTATTGGATTACTACTTAAAATCGACATTTCATGCTTTTCTGATCTCTAGTATTATAGATATCCTATTTAGAGTCCTACTTACAAAGAGGTGAGGATAAAAAATAATGTCAAATAAAAAAGACCCCCGAAATGGAGGTCTTAAATTTATTTAGCCAAGCGCAATTACTTAACTATTCTGGTTCCTGTTTTACCTTCAAAAGCTTCAACAATTTTTTCTATTGATGTAATAAGCACTTCTTTTCCACCATCTTCGATAAAATTGATCGCTGCGGCAATTTTTGGTCCCATGCTTCCTTTGGGAAATTGACCATCTGCCTGATGCTTTTTAGCTTCTTCAATTGTGATAACATCCAAATCTGTTTGGTTTGGCGTACCAAAATTGATAGCTACACGATCTACACCTGTTAAGATAACTAAAAGGTCTGCATCGATTTTACGAGCTAAAAGGGCAGAAGCATAATCTTTGTCAATTACAGCATCCAAGCCTTCATAATGTCCATTTTCATTGATATAGAAAGGAATTCCACCACCGCCGCAAGCGATTACGATTTTTCCTTCTTCTAGTAAACCATTAATGGCTTTTGCTTGAAGAATATCAATAGGCTTGGGAGATGCCACAACTTGACGATACCCACGACCGGAATCTTCGATCATTGTCCAGCCATATTCTTTGGCATATTTATCAGCATTTTCTTTATCAAAGAAAGGTCCAACCGGTTTGGAAGGATGAGAGATGCTTGGATCATTTTTATCTACTTGAACTTGAGAAACTATGGTAATAATATCTTTAGCTATATTATGATCTCTAAGACGATTTTGTAAACTTTGCTCGATCATATAGCCCATAGTTCCTTCAGTAGCTGAGTTTAATACGCCTAAAGGAAGAGGTGAGATTCCCTTTTCGATTCCTGCTAATTGTTGAATTAACAAGTTTCCTACTTGAGGTCCGTTGCCGTGAGTAATTGCTAATTTATAACCACGTTCGATAAGTTCAACAATTCCACCCAAACTTTCACGTGTGTTTTTAAATTGTTCTTTAATCGTGCCTTTTTGACCTGCAGCGATAATTGCGTTTCCGCCTAATGCTAATACTGCTTTCTTTGCCATAATTCCTCCAATGCTATAATTTTTTTTAATATTTTTTGGAAGAGGCAGTAAAATTTTGTTTGATTAATGCAGTCAAATAATAATTTCCAATAATTACTTATTCGATCTTAAAATGGAAGAGATTATTATTTTAATGTAAAAAGAGCCCCAATAATTTGAGGCTCGAATTATAGTTTATTAATCTTAGACAAACTCGTAAAAAAGAGAAACTTGTCATTCTGAGCGGAGACGAAGAATCTTCTAACTTCTTATATTGCATGATCCTTCGTCTCCGCTCAGGATGACCATATTTGAGGATTTCAGGCTTTTTACGAGTTCATCAATTTCAAGAATTAGAAATCTTTTAAAACATCTTTGATGGTTGGTGTACCGATTTCCTGAAGGCTGTAGCTAACTTGAACAGTAGGATGTTTGATGTTAATAATTCGACGCAGGTCGATGGGAGTTCCAATAACTACAGTATCACATTTTGCATTGTTGATTGTAGTTTCCAAATCTTTAATCTGTTGTTTTCCATATCCCATAGCAGGAAGTAGAATTCCGATATCGGTATATTTTTCAAAAGTTTCAGCAATGGAACCAACAGCGGTTTTGCGAGGATCTACTAAACTTAAAGCTCCGTATTTTTCTGCAGCTACCACTCCGGCACCATATTGCATTTCTCCATGAGTAAGAGTTGGGCCATCTTCAACAACCAATACGTTTGCACCTTTGATTAATTCCGGCTTGTCTACCGAAAGAGGAGATGCACCATCTATTACGATAGCAGCAGGATTGATCTTTCTGATGTTATCACGCACAATCTGAATCCCTTCCGGATCTGCTGAATCTATCTTATTGATAACAACAACGTCGGCATTTATCATATTTGTTTCACCGGGATAATAGGTAAGCTCATGATTTGGCCTGTGAGGATCAACAACTACGATATCAAGTTTTTTATCGGAAGTATAGAACGGAGTATCATTATTTCCGCCATCCCAGATAATTACATCAGCTTCTTTTTCTGCTTCACGAACGATAGCTTCATAATCTACACCGGCATAGACAATACTGCCCATCTGAATATGTGGCTCATACTCTTCCATCTCTTCAATAGTACATTTATGTTTTTTAAGATCTTCTAGCGTTTCAAATCTTTGAACACGTTGAGCAACAAGATCTCCATAAGGCATCGGATGTCTAATGGCAACAACTTTTAAACCCTTGGCTTTAAGCTCTTCCACAACTCTACGAGTTGTTTGGCTTTTACCACAACCGGTTCGAACAGCACAAATTGTTACTAATGGCTTGGTTGTTTTTACAACTGAATTTTTCATTCCCATTAACACAAAATCTGCTCCGGTAGCATTTACCAAAGAAGCATTATGCATCACACGTTCATGTGGAACATCACTATAGGCAAAAACAACCTGATCTATTTTCAGCTTATTAATAAGCTCTACAAGCTCAGTTTCATCATAGATGGGGATACCTTCCGGATATAATTTCCCGGCAAGTTCGGCCGGGTATTTTCTATCATCAATATCTGGTATTTGTGTAGCTGTGAATGCAACAACTTCGAAATCTTCGTTGTCACGATAGTAAATATTAAAATTGTGAAAATCTCGACCGGCAGCTCCCATAATGAGTACTTTTTTCTTCATGTGTTTACCTCCGTTTTTTATTGTTGTTAAAACTAAACAAAAGCTGATTTTTTTCAACACAAAGTCAAGATTTATCATTTCATATATTGTTAATAAATTATTTGCTTTACTTTAAATAAGAACTAAATTTTTTAGGAAAAAAAAAATTAGGAGGACATTA
>DAOWES010000047.1 GCA_030638385.1 Candidatus Cloacimonadota bacterium
AGAAAAGTGGTTTCCTATTTGGACGTTTGGGAGATGGTGCTACTGAAAACGGCATACAAAATTTAATGAAATTAAACAGCAAAATAATTCTAAATGAAAATGACCCGAATCCTAATAAATTTCAGAGTTGGATAGAAGGTGCAAAAGATGAATGGCTAATTGTAATGTATCATCATATTTTCTCAGAAGATTCCAAAGCGATGCACCTTTTTGATTACCACAATGTTTATAATCGTTATTCGATAACTCCCAAAAAATTCGATAACCAACTGCGGTTATTGCGAAATTCGGGATATTGGATTGCTACAACTTCAAAAATTGGTAAGTATATAACTGAGCGTGAGGAAGTAGAACTGCAATTTAAAAGAGGATATAAATCTTACATTCTTGAGTTAAAATCAGATTTGAATTTAGATATCTACAATCAACCGCTAACGATAGAATTTAGCACAGATTGGAAGGTAGTAAAAATTACTAATAGTGAAGATGACGGAATCTATAATCCTCGTAATGGGAAATTATATTTTTCGGCAAATGTGAATAAAAAAATAATAATTGAAAAGGTGAAATAATGAATAAAAAAATAGTACTATTTGCAATAATATTAGCCACTGTTTTAGGCTTAAACGCTATCGAATACACGCTTCCCAAAGTTTTATTTGTAACAACCGGAGATGGAGATGGCCGCGGAACTGTTTCTGATGGAGTGATTTTAGCGTTACAAGAATTTAATAAATCAGGAGCTTTTATGCGTTTGGAAAATCGCAAAATACTCCACGATTTCCCTGAGATGTCACAGTATCAAATAATGGTTTTACCAACAACTTTTGGTTACCACGATGCAGATCGGCGTTATTCACTTTCGTTCCTATCAGATGCTGAAATGCGCAATATTATCAACTGGGTAAAAAATGGTGGAACTCTAATCTCTGATGTTTATTTGGGAAGGAATAGCTTGAGTGGGGAAGACAGAATTTCAAAGTCAGGAGAGCTCAAAACTGATAATTGGATTTTGGCAGAATGCTTTGGTGTAAATTTACAAGAAAAGAATATGGAAAACTTCTACATAACAAAATCCAATATAGATGTTTGGACGAGTAATATCACTGAAAAATTTGATGAACCGGAATGGACTCCTGTTGTAACTGAAATTGTTTCTAACAAAGCCAAAGTTCTGGCAAATTGGGATAATGAAGAAGTTGCATATCCGGCAATAACTCAAAATAAATTTTTCAAAGGCAATACTATCCTTTTAGGGAATTTTAATATTATCCATCCTGCAAGGGACGGTGGATTTTCCAATACAAAAGAGATCCAAAACTTTTATCATTATGCTTACACATTAGCAGTTGATGGCAGAAAATATCCAATCGATTTAAATCCGTGGAAAAACGGAGCACAATCCACATTTTGCTTAACTTTTGACGATGGTGGTTCTTTGCTTGAATATGAGCGAGTTTTTGACTTGATCAATCAAAACAATATCAAAACTACATTCTTTGTAACAGGTAATATTGAATCTGGAATTAAGCAGAGACTTCTGCAAGAAAATATGATTAAGATAGGTGGACATTCTCATACACATCCGGATTTCAGAACGCTGTCATATCCTCAAACAGTAACAGAATTTTTAGTAAACAAAGCCAGTTTCAACATTGATTTTAAAGGTTTTCGTTTCCCATTTACCAATAATAGTTTTTGGGGAATGATGGTTATGGAAGAATTAGATTATCATTATGATACAAGTATTGCAATTAACCATTTAGATTTTTATCGTGGTTCTGTTTTCCCATATAATATTCCCATATTTAAAGATGGCTATTATAGATCATTAGATCTGCTTGAGCTGTCCCAAAATTACCACGATGATTGGTATTATTTTCAAGATGTGCTCGAAGATGATGATTATAATTGCGATAAACAAAAAAGAGATTCAGCCAAATTTGATTCTTATCTAAAACGACTTTGGGAACGAGCAATTCTTCCGAATCACGGTTTGATGGTTTTTCTCGGTCATCCGATGTATTCAGGAATTAGTGAGATCACATTAGAGCCTGTAAAAAATATGATTCAGCGTGCGAAAGAGAGCAACGCCTGGATAACCAATTTGGATGAAGTTGCAAATTATTGGAATAAACTGAAAGATTTGAAAATCTTAATTACCGAAAAAGAGAACTCTGTGCAGATCAATTTTAATTTGGATGATGTAAAAATAATTGAAAACCTAAGTCTCAGATTACAACAAAAACCAAAAAAAATAAAGTTTTCGAAAAAATATCATTTTGTGGAAAATGAGGCCGGATTGTTTATTGTTTTAAATTCGATTGGAAACGGTGATGTTGTGGAAATCCAATTTGTTGAAAAGTAAAATGATTCCGAATTCGAAGAGAGACTTTTTAATGAATTTATCTTTCTTAGTTTTAAATATTTAGTTAGTTCTAGTTTGTCTTGTTCGTTGATAATTCTTTATCTTCAACTAACTATACGAACTAACCGAACTAAGTATTTTTAAGTCTAGTTTCCTAGTGGATAGGTAACCTTTTCTTGGACAAAAAAAGTCGGACACATAAAAAAGTGAACAGGAGGAAATATGTCTAATAATGGGAAAAGGTACAGTGATACATTTAAGGAACAAATAGTAGCTTTAATTAAACATGGTAAAAGTGCAAAAGATGTAGCCTTAGAGTATCAAATAGCAAGATCCACAGTTAATAAATGGTATAAAGATTACACTTCCACAGGATCTTTCAAAGCAAAAGACAATGAAGCTCCCGATGAGCGAGAGCTTAAGAAATTGAGAAAAGAATTAGCTCTTGCAAAGATGGAAATAGACATTTTAAAGCAAGCAGCGCTGATAATGGGACGAAAGTAGCCGTAATTAGATCTAATATGAAAAGATACAATATCAGCGCATTGTCCCCTCCCCAAACCCCAGAGGGGTTCAATGTGATTAACTGTAGGTGCAAACCTACAGAAGTAGCTGCAAGCCCACAAACATAGCTACAAACCTACAGAGGTAGCCTTAGTGAGTTGAATTCACCAATTATTAAATCATCAATTTCCACATTTATTTCATGATACAAATTCCATTTCTTTTGATCTTCCCAATTTTGAAATTGAAGTTGATCATATTCATAATTTTCTTTTATAAATCCCCAATGTTTTTCATCCATATTTTCGACGAAAAGATACAATTCCTTTAAAATTGAATCATTAATATCTTCTCCGTTA
>DAOWES010000152.1 GCA_030638385.1 Candidatus Cloacimonadota bacterium
ATTGTTCAATAGCATGTTCACCGTACATTTTTTCAACTTTAGATACAGGTGCTTTACCTTTACGGAAGCCGGGGATTGCTACATATTTTTTAAATTCATTAAGAACTGTTTTGTAATCTGCTAATGCACCATTGGCATCTATTGTAATTTTTAGTTCTCTGATTGTTTGGCTGATTTCTTTAAGTTCGTGTTTCACGATAACTCCTTATCTATAATGTTTTTTTTATTTCTTAAACCTAAAAAAGTGGAACGCATTACTGCGTTCCCTTTTTTTTAATGGTACAAAAGGGGGGACTCGAACCCCCACAGGATTGCTCCCACCAGATCCTAAGTCTGGCGTGTCTACCAATTCCACCACTTTTGCATTTTTAATATATTATTGTTTTAATTGTTGTTCAACAAATGAATTCAACTGTTTTGCTTCATCTGAATCCGGAACAAGTTCAAGCCATTTACTTGAATATTTAAGAAGTTCTTCATATTGCTTTTCCGCAACTAATTTATAGCAGAGAAATGAGATATAAGTTGCATTCTCAGCATCAATTTCAATAGCCATCTTAAGATATTTTATTTGTTCGGGACTATTTTCAATTGCAGCAGCTTTGTTGCTTGCATTTATGATTGCATCAAGATTTGTAGGATCTACTTCAACTGTTTTTGCAAAAAGCTCGAAAGCTTTTTCGTCATTATCTAATTTTGAATAACAAATAGCAGTATTGAAATAGTTATCGGGACTATTTGGCTCAATTTCAGATGCTTTTTCGTACCAAGTAATTGAGTCCTCGAATTTTTCAGAATTAAAATAAATGCTTGCAATTTGCTCTCTTGTTGAAATATCACTTTGATCCTTTTCAGCAATAAGAGAAAGATATTCAATTGCTTTTTCAGATTTTTCTTGTTTCAGATATGTGTTTGCTATCATTTTTAAGGTTTTCAAGCTATCCGGTCCAATTTCTAAAAGGGCAGTGAATTTTTCGATAGTTTCATCATAAGCTTCTGCTTTGTATAAGCTTTGGCCTTTTTTGAAGATATTTATCCAACAACCTTTCAAATGAATTGCATTATCTTCGTAAGATTTATTAAATTTTGGACCTTTGATTTGTTTTTTATAGAATTTCTTTGCTTTTTTTGCGTCTATTTTATTTAACTCTTCATATTCATCTAAGATAGCTTGAATCTCTTCATTTGCTTTCTTGTAATAATCATGAGCTACAAAATAATTTCTTTTTACATCATAATTAATTGCACCAATATATTGTAATGCTTCAATATTATGAGGATTTTCTTCTAATACTTCTTCAAAAAGAGGAAGAGCTTTTTCGTATCTTTGCCCTACAAGGTGCATATTTCCAGATCTTAAATTCTTTTTCCCTTCAGCAGAGAGAACTTGAGATTCTGCAAATAGTGATGAAATGCTAAGTGCCATGATTGCACTAAACACTAATAATGAGTGTGAACTAAATCTTTTCATGCTTTCTCCTTTGTTATTAACTTTCATTTTTATGCAAAAAAAATTATAACGTTTTTAAGTCAAGTTGTTTTTGCTTATGAAATAGCCGCAAAATAGCTAACAGGCTAATGATTAATTAGTTATACCCGTTATTGGAATAATCATTTGAACAGGATCATTCTTGATTAAATTGAATTTATGGACTGCTTTATCTAATTCGATACTTTCATAGAGCTGAGAAACAGCGTTTGCTTTGGCTGCCATTTGCAGTTTGTCCATTAGCATTTCTTCAAACATGCTTTTGGGCTCCGGATAATATGTCTCAATAAAATCTGATACATTTGCTAGTTCTGATGCTTTGCTTATTGCATTAGAAAGCATGCCTACTTCATCAATCAGAAGATTTTCTAAAGCTTTTTCGCTACTCCAAACTTGTCCTTTTGCAACTTTCTCTACATCATTTAAAGAGATATTTCTTCCATTTGCAACCCGGGTTTTGAATTCGATATAGGTTTTATCTATTCCTTTCTTAAATGAAGTAAGAGTTGCTTGATCCGGCTTTTCATACAGATTTAATATATTTGAGTATTTACCTTTTTCAATCTTATCTGTTGTTATTCCAATTTTTTTGTTTAGAGCAGAAATGTTTGGGAACATCGCTACTACTCCGATTGAACCTGTAATTGTAAATGGATCAGCAAAAACATAGTCAGATGGCGTAGAGATGTAATATCCTCCCGAAGCTGCTACGTTTGCCATAGAGATAACCACAGGCATGCGAGCCTTAAGTTCTTTGAGTTTATTATGCATGATCTCAGATTCCAAAGCACTTCCGCCGGGACTATCTATTCTGATAACCGTACCTTTGATAGTATTGTCATTTAAAATCTTATCTATTGCATTACTAAGTTTTTTGGCAGATAAAATATTTTGCTGTAAACCTGACGTTTGAATTGCTATCTGACCTTGAGCGTAAATTACCGCAATTTTATCTTTATCTTTTGCCGACAGTTTTTTTACTTTATATTTATTTGCCGCTATAAGTTGGTTTTCATTCGATATTAATTGGCTGATTACTTCCTCTTTAAAAGCGAGCTCATCAACTAAATTATATTCAATTGCTTTATTTTGATTTATGAAAATATCATCTCTCTGTTCATAAATATATGTGATATCTTCAATGCTTATGCCTCTATTTTCGGCAAGTTCATGAGTTATGTTATCATAAATATCGGAAAAGAGGCTAGTGAGGTTCTTTTTAACCGGAGCGGATAAGCTTGTTCGATAGTAATTTTCACCGGCACCTTTATATTCGCCTGCATGCAATACAGTCATCTCAACTCCAACTTTTTCAAAGAGATCTTTATAGAAGAGCATATTGCTTCCAACTCCGGTAAGTAAAATACCCGCTGAAGCTGATGGATTGAGGTAAATTTTATCGGCACATGAGGCCAAAAAATAATCCTTATTCCCACACATTTCCAAATAAGCATAAACAGGTTTTCCACTTTTTTGGAATTCTTTCAATGCTTGAGAAATTTCGTGAAGAGTAGCATATCCGGCAGATATCCATTTTGGCTCTAAAATAATTGAATCTATACGCGGATCATTTGTTGCCATCTTGATTTTTTCGATAATATCGTGAGCTGTAAAAGTTTTGGGTGCAAAAGGACTCATGAAAAAATCATCCTTTAGCTCGTTATACTCACTAATGTTTCCTGATATTTTTAAATGTAATACTGAATTGTCTGCAACCTTTGTGGTTAATTTAGATTTATCAAAACTGCTGACATTATTTAATGATGCAAATAAAAAAACGATCATTAATATTACGATAACTACAGATGTTAAACATCCGAATGAGAACCATTTACCTTTCATAATACACTCCCCTACTTTGTCTTTTTTTTTATTTTAGTTACAAATTTGAATTAATGATTCAGGTCAAGCTCTTTTAGTTTGCGAGAAAGGTTGCTAACCTGCAATCCAAGTGCTTTGGCTGTATTTGATATGCTAGCATTATGAAGCTTTAGCTGAGCTGAAAGATACTTACGCTCAAATTCTGCTTTCTTCATTTTAAAATCAATTGTTTCATTCCAAAAATATGATCGGGAAAATTTGCTTAACCACCGTGCGCTAAATGATATGCTCTCACGTCGGCATTATCCGGAATAATAGTAGAACTGTAATCTTCCTCCGGGATATATTTATCATTAATCGTAACAGTTATAAGCGAATAATCATACCCCATTTCCATAAAGAGGTCACTAACACTAAAATTCTCTTTCCATTCTATTTTATCGCGTTGATTTACTGTTATCATAAAATTTCCTGAATCATTGTTTTTTAGCTTTATCAATTAATATTTCAACCGCTGCATTTGCCTGCATATTTGCCACGATTGCTACTCTGGGAGCACATAACCCCTCTTTCATATCAGAAACTTGATCACCACAAATAACAATGTTGCCGGCTCTAACAACCTTCAATTTTTCAGTTTTACCATAGCCGCTCATGCCGCTTCCGCAAATTATCGGTTTTTCCGGATATTTCTTACTCCAGCTATCAATTAGCCATTTTTTACTTTCAGCTTTATCAAAAGCTTCCATCAGAATATCAACATCACCGAATAATTTTGAGATAGCATTTGGCTGTATTTTCTGTATATACACTGTTAGATTTATTTCGGGATTTATCGCCTTAATGTGATTGGCTAAAGCAATTGCTTTTAATTCACCAACATCTTTGGTGAAATAGCACTGACGATTTAAATTTGATAATTCCACTTGATCAAAATCGACTAAAACAAGATTTCCTATCCCGGCTCGCGCTAAGGAAATTGCAATATTTGAGCCTAATCCACCACATCCGGCAATGCCAATTGTTGCCTTTTTTAGAATCTCGCTACTTCCGGGGACATTTCGTTTATATATTTCATTTTTCATAAGCTTTAAAAAAAAAAAAATCTCAAAGTTGTCAAGCAGTGGCAAAAATCTTTTTAATCCGATAAAAAATTTTCCAAAAGAATGGATTTTTTTTTATTGAGAAGTGTGTAAGCAATGAAATATAATTGAGCCCATTTTAAAAAGTCTTTATCCACGAATTACCACGGAAAATAAAGCTCAAATATTAATTCTAAGGCATTATCTCAAGCTAGAAGTGTGAAATTATATTTGATTAGGCTTTTATAGTGAACTCAATATATAACTTGCATATAATTTCAATTTTTCATTTATTTGACTGCGCATGAAGAGGGCATGGCAAAATATTTTTTATAATTTCAAAGAGAAGTGATGATTTTAAATAGTATGTTAAATTTTAAACAAAGGAATTACTTAGGTATATGTTATGAATAATATTGAAAAAATTGAGATTGAACTATTACTAAGAGCAATTCATGAGAAATATGGTTATGATTTTACAAATTATGCCCGAGCATCATTGAATAGAAGAATTCGGCAAGTGAGAAAAGAAATTAATGTCGAGAGCATTAGTGATCTGATTCCACTGGTTTTGCATGATGAGCAAATTATCGATAAAATTTTAAAACTTTTTTCTATTACTGTTACAGAAATGTTTCGAGATTCGGAAGTTTTTTTATCAATTCGAAAAAATGTAATTCCATATATGAAAACATTTCCCTTCATCAAGATTTGGCACGCCGGTTGCGCAACCGGGGAAGAGGTATATTCTTCAGCAATAATCTTAAATGAGGAAAATATTTATGATCGATGTACAATTTATGCCACCGATTTCAATAAAGTAGCCCTTGATGTAGCAAAAAATGGTATATATGAATTAAATGATTTTAGAGAATATACAAATAATTATCAAAAAGCAGGTGGTTTAAATTCGTTTTCAGACTATTATCATGCCAAATATAATTCTGCGATTATGGATAATGGACTTAAAGAAAATATTGTTTTTGCTCATCACAATCTTACTTCGGATAGTGTTTTTTCTGAGACGCATTTAGTTATTTGTAGAAATGTGATGATCTACTTTAATCAGGAATTACAAAATAGAGTTTTGGAACTTTTTACAGAGAGTCTTCTTATAAATGGTTTTTTAATTATTGGAAATAAAGAAAGTCTCGATTTTTCCAGCGTCAAAAATAATTATAAGGTTATTGATAAAAAAAACAGGATATATCAAAAAATTAGGTAATCGTAAGAATGAGCAAAGCTAATATTTTATGATGAAAATTAAGATTCTTTTTTCCAAATATAAATTAGCTAAAATTGGAAAGTAAATAAAGCGTGATGTGCTTGTAAAAAAACTGAAATCCTCAAATGCTGTCACATTGCTCCGTTGAATGCGAAGTTTTTTTTTACGAAAAGCAACATTGGGATCGAAAGGTCTTGAAATATAACAGGTTAGGGAATCCTTCGTCTCCGCTCAGGATGACAAATTTTTTAGTTTTTTTTATGAGTTCGTTAAATGTGAGTATTAAAGATAAACCTAGAGGTAATAATGAGATTTTTCAAAAAAATTAAATCCAGTATTAGATTAAAATTATTAACTATTTTTATCATAATTTCATTTATTCCAATATTAATGTTTAGTAGCTTAATTATCAGATTTTTACAAAAAGAGTGTATAGGCGAAGTTTGTAGTAAGGTGGAGGCAATCGGGACATTAAAATTTGATAATATACTGTATTATATTAATAATATTTCACACGTTACTCAATTGTTGTCAGATAAGGCTATTGTGTATAGACAGATAGGACAAATAAACAAATTACGCTCGAAATATCAAGATCTTCCGGAGATGATGAAATCTGAAGAATACGCCAAATTGGCTGAAGATTTTGATGAGTTTATAAACCACTTTTCTATTCATTTCTCTTTTTATGATATCATCTTAATTAATAAAGAAGGAGATATTGTTTTCACCAAACAAAAAGAGAGTGATTTAGCTACTAATATTTTCTCCGGATCCTATAAAAATACAGCTCTTGCCAAAGCAATTAGAAATTCTAAAGAAACAAAAAAGCAAACAATTACAGATTTTACATTTCATGAACCTTCCGGGAATAGAGCATATGCCTTTATCTCAAACGTGGTTAAGGATAATAGTGGAAGAATTAAAGGTTACTTGGCATTTCAGATTTCCACTTCAGATTTTTTTGAGATAATTAATGATAAGATCGGTTTATTTGATACAGGAGAGTCTTATCTGGTTGGTGAAGATTTTTTGCTTCGTAGTAGTATCCGAAATGATGAAAATGAAATTTTACAAAAAAGAATTCAAACCGATGCTGTAGAATATTTTTTTAAATATTATCGTCATCTAAATTCAAAAGTAGAAAATGCAGACCAATTTCCTATGCAAGTTACAGAAAATTACCGCGGAGAAAAAGTTGTATCGTATGCTCGCATTTTACGATTAAAAGAGATGTTTAATACAGATTTTAATTGGGTGTTGGTTACTGAAATGGGAGTGAAAGAAAAATTTGCCTCTTCAAGATCATTATTATTCAGATTATTATATCATGGTATCGGATTTATGATTGTCTTAATAATTTTCTCAATTATACTCGCAATGAAGTTTGCACGCCCGATAAAAAAACTTACATTGATAGCTTCCGAGATTTCAAAAGGGAGATTTGATAAAGAGATTGATATTTCTTTGAATGATGAAATTGGGGAATTGGCAACTAGTATTATGGAAATGAAAAATAATTTAGCAGAAGCAATTGAACAAGCCGAATCGATAGCTATGGGAGATTTTGAACGAGAGATTATTCCACAATCGGAGAATGATGTTTTGCGCTTATCATTGAAGAAAATGACTAATATTTTGAAAGAGAAAGATAAATTCAATTCCACAATTATGGATTCAACTCAGGCGGGAGTGTTATTGATAGATGCTGAAACACATATTGTTGAATATGCAAATCCCATGGCTACAGAAATGATTGGAACCTATAAAGGTAATATTATTGGGCAAGTTTGTAATAAGTTTTTTCATCCATATATGGAAAAGGAATGTCAAATATTAGATAAAGGATTTTCAATTGAAAAATCGGAAAAGACATTATTAACTGCTAATGGTGATGAATATTCTATTTTAATAACCGTGAAGCCGATAAAAATTGGTGATAAGAAACAGTTAATTATGACCTTTATTGATATTACTGAGATAAAGCAACTTCAAAAGCAGATAGCCATAAGTGAAAAAAAATATCGCACAATGTTCAAGGCTTCTCCGGCATGCCTATTAGTTACCAACGAAAAAGGTGTGATTGTTGAGATTAATAATAAAGTAAAAAAATGGCTTGGTTATGATAGTGAAGAAATTATTGGGAAAAAAGTTCTTAATTTACCATTTCTCGATAAAAATGCCAAAAGAAGAATTATTGAAGAGCTTAGACTAAGCCCTAATAGTGAAACGAGTTCCGATTATGAGATTGAATTTATTGCCAAAGACGGATCAATTCAGATAGGTCTTGTCTTTATTGATCAACTGAAAATAGATGAAAAAGTTTTTGGAGAAATAATCACAATTTTAAATGTTACAAAACAGCATAAAATAGAAGATGAGATCAAAGCCTCAAATGAAGAATTGGAAAGGAAAACAGAGTTTCTAGAAAAAAATAGAATTGAGCTTAATAAAAAGAATGCAACACTTACAGAAGCTCGAGAAGAATTGATTAAGAGAGCGGAAATGTTAAAAAACTCGAGTAAATATAAAAGTGAATTTTTAGCGAATATGAGCCACGAACTTAAATCTCCCTTAAATAGTTTGCTTATTCTTTCCAATAATCTTGCTAAAAACAAAAAGGCAAACCTTACAGAAAAAGAAGTTGAATCGGCAAAAATCATTAATCGTAGCGGCAGACACTTGCTTCACTTAATTAATGAAATTTTAGATTTATCTAAAATAGAAGCGGGAAAGATGGAGATACATCCTGCGCAGCTTTATATAGAAGATTTCAAAAGCAATATCACTAGAAATTACTCACAGCTTTGTGAAGAGCGTAATCTTGAGCTAAGATTTTCTCAATCAGATGATTTTCCCGAATTATTCATCTCTGATTGTCAGCACTTAGACCAAATCATTAAGAATCTTTTTTTGAATTCACTCAAGTTCACCAGCTCCGGATATATTGCCATTAATTTTTTCAAACCAACAGAGCAAATTGATCTAAGTAGAAGTATGCTTGATTATCGAAAAGCAATTGCGATTTCAGTAGTAGATACCGGAATTGGAATAGAAAAACTCGGGGCAATATTCGAATCATTTCAACAAGAAGATGGAAGTACTTCCCGCAAGTACGGTGGTATTGGCTTAGGATTGTCAATTGCTCGGGCATTGACCAAGTTATTGGGCGGGGAAATTCAACTTGAAAGTAAAGTTGGTGTAGGTTCAACCTTTACGGTTTATCTTCCGGAGGTAATTACTTTAGATAAAGATTTGAAAATTTCAAATCCTTCTCAGAAAAATATTGATCAAGCTAAAACATCAGTTGCATTAGAAGTTGGAGAAAATGAGATTTCGTCAAAAACTAAAGGAATTATCAAGCCCCAAAATGAAATAGGTGCCATATTGATTGATGACGATAGAGGTAAGCAATTAATGGGCAAAAATATTTTAATTGTTGATGATGACATAAGGAATATTTTTACTGTGATGGGGGTACTTGAAGAGTATCATATGAATGTATTTACCGCTTCCAATGGTCAAGAGGCTATTGATTTGCTATTATATGCTAATAGCAAAATAGATTTGGTGCTGCTGGATATGATGATGCCGATAATGGATGGTTTTGAAGCTATGAAAAAAATTCGAAAAACTAAAAAATTGAAAGATATTCCAATACTAGCTTTCACAGATGATAATATGCGTGGAGATGAGGAAAAATGCCTTGAAGCCGGGGCGAATGATTGCCTTACTAAGCCAATAAATATTACTAGATTATTTACAATAATTCTGGAGTGCTTACATGATAAGTAGAAGTGAAGTCATATCATTAATTTTGCATAATTGATTGTTTTCTAGAACCTCACCCCGACCCTCTAGGATTCGGCTTTTACGAATCGGCTTTTCGAAGAAAAACGATTTCGATCAAAACGATATCTGCGAGGAGAGGGAGATGTCGCCCTTCTCCTCGCAGGAGAAGGGGTTAGGGGATGAGGTTTTTAATTGAATGTTTAAGCAAAAGAGTAAGTTATATTGCTATTGGAGGTTTGATGGAAAATGCAAAAATATTAATTGTTGATGATAAAATTGAAAATCTTATTGTTTTGGAAGTTCTCTTGGAAGAAATTGAAAATATTAAAATAATACGTGCCTTATCCGGATTTGAAGCACTTGAGAAAATACTCAAACATGATTTTGCGTTGATACTTATGGATGTTCAAATGCCTGAAATGGACGGTTTTGAAACGATCGAGATGATGAAGAAAACCAATAAGGGAAGATATATTCCCGTGATTTTTATATCTGCAATCTATAAAGATGATTTTTATAAGATTCGTGGTGTTAAATCGGGAGGTATAGATTTTATTACCAAGCCGATAATTGATGAAATTTTAATCGGCAAAGTTAATATCTTTTTAGAATTGTATAGGCAGAAACAAGAATTACAACACATAATTATAGAATTAAAAGAAGCATTGGGAAATGTTCAGCAACTTCAAGGCTTGATTCCAATTTGTTCAAGTTGTAAAAAAATCCGTGAAGATAAAGGATATTGGAGTAGTGTAGAAGATTATATTTCCAGAAATTCTAAAGTTATGTTTAGTCATACTGTCTGTGATGATTGTATGAAAAAATTATATCCTGAGACATTCAAGCGCATTTTAAAAAAAAGAAAAAAGAAATAACAAAATATTCGAATTTGTTCCGCTTCTGCTGGTGGAATTTTTACAAATGTGTCCACCTTCTCCAACAAAAACAGCCCATAACAAATGCTATGGGCCATATATAATCAGTAATTTTATCTACTGCATATTTTTTACTATATCAATTAATTCCGGTAAATCTATCCCGAGTTCTTTTAAACGAGAAATTTTTGGAACAGCATTTGATGTCCACCCACGCTTTTCATAAGCAGCGTCGATAACTTTATTATACTGATTTTCACGATATTCTCTGATTAGTGCCATCTTTTCCTCGATAGTTTTTGTTTCGGGATCCACACCAATATATTCTCTAAGGTCACGGTTATAATATTCCTCTTCACGAGAGAGATATTCCTCTTTGGTAACCGGGCCAACTGCACGATATGGAGGAAGATCATATTTCCTGGTTCCATATCCCATCATCAAGTTCATAATACGCTGAAGGTTGTGAACTCTTGCCGATTGATCAAGCATCTTTTGTTCATCAAGCTCAATTCCTGTCATACCTTCAAAGTACTTCCAATAATTTTCCACGTGTTCAGGAATTTTGGCAGCTTCTTGAGGAGCGTTTACGATAGAGTTATTTTTGGGACTTACATCATTCCAAACAATTTTACATAATCCTAATAATCCGAACCAAGTACGGAAAAGAGGGAAGTAGTAAAGTGCTTCTGCTTTATCGGCAAATGATGGAATTTGGTTATTTACCATATCCATGAAGATAAGCCATGCTTCATCATGCTGAGGGCCTTTATTGGCCAATGTATAACCCGCTTGCTGAGCAAGAGATTCTTTACACATATATTCAGAATATTCCAAACCTTTGGCCTGCATGCCGATATCACGCATAAATTTTTCATGCTCGGGGAACATTTTGCTCCATTTATTTTGAAGCCATAAAATACCTTGGCCAACGTCCACGCCAAAGCCTTCACCTAAAGCCATTTGGTGTAAAAGCTCAAGAGCTTCAATTCCGTTTCCAAAGTTCAGTTCCAAGCCACCGGTTATTTTTTTGTCGATTATTCCTTCTTCATAACATTCCATCACAAAAGCCACGCATGTAGCAAATGAGATAGTGTCGATACCGTAAGTATCGCAATAGAAGTTGTACTCTACAATATGGTCCGGGTTAAATATTCCCATGTTTGCTCCACCGGCTGATGTTTCATATTCAGGACCATCAACAATTACCGGTTGACCTTTGTAAGGGCCGGTTTCAGGACGGAATCCATCAACAGCTTTGGCACAAGCCATAGAGCATCCACGCCAACAAGCATCTGCAGATCCTTGAGTGAAATATTTGTCTTTAAGAACTTTTGAATCTATTTTATAAGTTTCAGGGTGACGCCCAAATTTGTAGTTATGAACCGGTAAGATATCGTATTTATCCATAACTTCCACGATATTTGCAGTACCTACTTCACGCATTCTGCACTGAGTTGAATCATTCTGAGCCATTTCGCCATTAACTTTCATACCATGATTACGAATAAGCTTATCGTTTACAGGATTATTTTTCTTGTCTTCAATCTTGATAGCTCCGGTTGGACAAACAAATGCGCAAGAAGTACAGCCAATGCAGTGATCATCAATTTCTCCAAATGGCATCCCAACGTGACGTTCTATTCCGGTACCGGCAAATCCTAAGATTCTTTCCAGCATAAATTCATCACAAGCACGAACACATTTTCCACATAAAATACAAGCGTTTTTACTTTCTTCAGTATAAGTGCTAGCAAATTTTTTATTATCAGTTGCACCACATTTTTTTGCTAAGGCTTGGATAACCGGAACATTTGGATATCTGCCCAAATAGACTTCTGCCAATGTTTTACGATGCTTTGAAACTTTTTCTGAATTCGTCCAAACTTCTATCTCTTTTCTAACAGGATAATTACAGCTAGTTACAAGTTCTTTCTTTCCATCTATCTCGATCTCACACATACACATACGGCAAGAGCCATTTGGGGTAAGATCTTTATGATGACACAATGTAGGAATATTAATGCCCACTTTGTTTAGAACGTCTAATAGTGTTGCACCGGAAGCTACTGCTGTTTTTTCTCCATTTATGATAATTTCAATTTTTGCCATTTTACTTCACCTCCACAGCATTAAATTTACACACATCGGCACAAATTCCACACTTAATACACTTATCCTGATCAATTACATGCAGCTTTTTGGTATCTCCACTAATTGCATTTACAGGACAATTTCTTGCGCAGAGGGTACAGCCAATACATTTCTCATTAATTGTATATGTAAGCATGCCTTTGCAAACTGAACATTTTTTATCTATCACATGATCATTAAGCTCATCTGCAAAATATTTAATTAAGCTAAGGGTTGGATTTGCTCCGGTTTTTCCCAAATTACACAAACTGGAATTAGCAACCATTTCAGCAGTTTCTGATAAGAATTCAATATCTTCCCGGGTTCCTTTTCCATCGCAAATCTGCTTTAATTTATTTGATAATGCAAATATGCCTTCGCGACACGGAGTACATTTTCCGCAACTTTCACTGCTGAGATATTCCATTAACTTTGCAGACGTATCTACCATACATTTAACAGAGTTATAAACGATAATCTGACCGGAACCTACAATTGTTCCTATCGCTTTTAGTGAGTCAAAGTCGAATGGTGTGTCAAGTTGCGCCGCCGAGATTAATCCACCGGAGGGTCCGCCAATTTGAGCAGCTTTAAATTCTTCACCTTCAACCAAGCCGGCTAATTCGATAATTTTTCGAATTGGTGTTCCTAGCTTGATTTCAAATGTACCGGATTTTTTTACATCACCAATAACAGTTACAAGTTTTGTTTGATTTTGCTTAAACCATTCAGCGCCATTGTTGATAATGGCAGTTACGTTAGATAATGTTTCGATGTTATTTAATAAGATAGGATTTGCTTCATTTTCGGCAGCATGAATGTATTTGGTACTAGGCTCGGTTTGACGACCTGCCACAGCAGAGATTATTGCCGATGATTCTCCACCCACAAAACTTCCGTTTCCTTTGTGAAGTTCAATATTGAAACCGAAACCGGAATTTTTGATATTATCGCTCAAGTATCCCATAGTTCTTGCTTCGTGAATAGCCTTGTCGATACGTTTAAGAGCCAAAGTGTATTCATTGCGAGTGTAGATGATTCCTTTGGTAGCTCCTGTAGCAAAAGCAGCAATAAGCATACCTTCGATAACTCTGTGAGGATCATTCTCTAATTGCAGATTACCGTGGTCTGCGTTACAAATAATTTTAAGTTCTTTTTCAGAATTTTTATTTGTTTCGGCAGCAACTTTCCATTTCATACCTGTGATGAAACCTGCTCCGCCATGACCTTTTAGCTCGGAAGCGATGATCTCTTCCACGACAGCATCGGCGTTATTTTGTTCTAATACTTTATTAAAAGCTTCATAACCACCGGCAGTTTTATATGAGCTAATGCATTCAGCATCAATTCTATGCCAATTTTTGGTCGAAACAATTGTTTCCTGACATTTGCAATTATCGCATTCTTCGGCCACTTCTAAAACGTTTCCTTCAAAAGTTCTAGCGATAACTTTTTCCACATCTTCAAGTTTGAAATTTCCATGTAGAGTATCGTTTATTTTTATAACCGGAGCAGAACCGCAGATTCCCAAACAAGGAACTGCTTTAAGAGTGAATTTATTATCGGAAGTTGTTTCTCCCTCAATAATATTTAAAGTTTTGGCAAATTCTTCGAGTAACTTATCGCCACCTTTTGCCTGACAGGCTCCACCGGCACAAATGCTAATTACATTTTCACCTTGAGGGATAAGGGATAATGCGCTTGAACTTGTTACAATATTATAGATTATAGCTTTATCTATCCATAATCCTTTGGTTAATAAAGTCATCGCTTCTTTGGAAATATAGCCAAATTCTTTCTGAATATCAAAAAGCATTTCGTTTAAATATTCTTTCTTGTTCTTATAGCCTTTAATAATCATGCTAATTGTTTTCATCTGAGTTCCACACTCAGAAAGATTGCTAAATGGTTTAACAAAATTTTTGGAAGCTTTGCTCTCCTCAATAGACCAAGCAGGAGTTTCCGGTGAATTTTTCAGAACAAGAGCTTTAAGTTTTTTATCTCTAAAAACTCTTCCAATTCCACCACGACCGGCTTGTTTAAGACGGCAAAGCCCACGACGCCAATCGTAGAATGAGAAGTTCAAAAGTCCCATTCGAGCATAGCTAGCAGCACGTCCGGCCGAAACAACGGCAATATTGCGCATATCATCTTCATTATCGGCATACATCTCTGTTAATTCTTCAGCTAATACATGAGAGTCAATAGATTCAAGTGGAGCAGTTTCCAATGAAATTCTGCTATTAATTGTATCGATAACTATCATTGTTTCTTCTTTTGCTTGCCCGGTAAGCATCAAGGCATCAAAGCCGGCAAATTTTAAGAATGGCCCAAAATAACCACCCACATTACTATCTACCATTGCATTGGTAGCGGGGGAGATGGCTGTTACAATTGTTTTCCCGGATCCCGGAAATGAGGCTGTTCCGGCTAAAGGTCCCGGAGAAAATACGATTGGGTTTTCAGGACTATCCCATTTTGTGTTTTTGTTAATATGCTTGAAAGTAAGCCAAAGATCGAAACCCTTGCCACCGATCCAAAGTCTTTTCATCTCTTCGGTTACAGGATGGATTTTAAATTCATTTTTATCCAGATCGATAACTAAATATCGATTTGTATAGCCTTTTTCAAGTTCTACTTTTTCATAAGAAAACTCTGCAATAAGTTCATGCATGTCTTTCATTTTTTCTATATGCTTGTTCATGCGCGCTCCTCCCAGTGATTATATTTTAAATATTTTTTGTAGTAAGAGATTGTGTAATAATTGATCTTTTTTGTTAAATTGCACAAAATCCTAACCTTACTTGTCCTCTTTCCAAACACGGGAGGCAAGATAGTTTCCATAGTCTCACCCATAGGCTCACAAAACATAGATATTTCCTTAGCTAAGTAAACTCGAGGCTATGGAAAAAAATTTCTTTATATTCCTAAAGTCAAGATTTTTTAACTATAGATTTTTTTCTTTTGATTAATGTGCCGTAATATCAAATTCTGCCATAAGTTTTTGAATTCTCAAAAGGGTCGGGGTGATGTTTTACAAAACAATCAATCATGGCTAATTCAAGCCCTTTATGACTGAAAATATTCTTGACCTTAAAACCACCTGCAAATAATAAAGTTAACTACCTTAAATGCTAGTATATTAGCAAGTTATGGTCTATTCAACATTAAGAGGTTCGAATTATGAGAAAGATAAATTTAGAAAATGAGATTAATCGGTGTTGTGATTTTATCAAAGTCCAGTTGGCAAATGCCGGGTTTGATAAAGTAATAGTTGGCTTATCCGGTGGAATTGATTCCGCTGTGACTGCAGCGCTTTGCGTGCGTGCAATTGGTAAAGAAAATGTACAAGCAGTAATGTTGCCGTACAAACACAGTCATCCGGATAGTTTTAATCATGCGCAGGAAGTGGCTGAAAAACTTGAAATCTCATACGAATCAATAGATATTTCTCCGATGGTAGATGCATATTTAAATACTTATGCGCTAGATGCAGATGCTTTACGCCGTGGTAACAGAATGGCAAGAGAGCGGATGTGTGTACTGTTTGATCTTTCGGCTAAGTACCGTGCTTTAGTGGCGGGCACCGGAAATCGGAGTGAGCTTTTGGTGGGATATTGCACTCAATATGGCGATAGCGCTTGTGCTTTTGAACCGATTGGGCATTTATATAAAACCGAGATCTTTGAGCTTGCGAGATTGCTAGACCTGCCAAGCTGTGTCATTGAGAAACATCCAACCGCAGATTTGTGGGATGGACAAACAGACGAAGAAGAGATGGGTATTTCATATGAAAATTTAGATACTATATTACATAACTTATATGATCTGAATCTAGCAGAGAAAGAGATTGAAAATCAAGGTTTTGAAAAAACTGAAATTGAAAATGTTAAACGGATGGTGAAAAGATCTGAATTCAAAAGAAATATGCCACCGATTCCTGAATAAAAAATGAGGATTTAATGATCAAAATACTAAAATCAAATAGATGTAAAAAATGTAAAAAAAGACGTGGAACTCGCTTTTGCTTGCGAAGCGGTAAAAACATTTGCTGGCATGATTGCAATATCTTGCGCGTTGAAATGAAATGTTCAGATAATTGCCGATATGCACTAAAAACAGCAGATGATTCTGACTTATTCAGTATCAAGACAAATGCCAATTCCAATGCCGAATATCAGGATTTACTAAAGCGTCAAATAGAGCGTTGGGTAATGCTTCCGCAAGAAATATTTGGCGGAAAAACTCCTGTCAGAATGGCAGAAAACGAAACAGATAAAAAACTATTAATGGAATTTTTTAGTCAATTTGACCAGAACAAACAAATTCCGCTATCTTATTTATACCATAAGCTTTCGATGGACTATCCTAATGTTATGGATGAAGATATTATAGATCATGAATCTGTGGCAAATGAATATTTAAATAAATTAATTGAACAAGATTGGGAATCAACCATTGAGATGCTTTATTTAAACGAACAATATGCGGATGCTGAATATAAAGAAAATTATTTAAATCGTCTCTCATCAAATAAAATCATTAAGAAATTAGTCGAATTTGATCTGATTTCTGCCGCTTTGAACAAAGAGCAAAACCAAGCTTTGGTTCATTATGAAGTTAATGGTAAATATGATTTAACTATTTTACTGCGAAAACGGGGTGAAGATTGGAAAGTTGGTGCTAAGATTTTTGGAGAACCTGATCTCTTTTCCCGAGAAAATGAGGCTATTAAACAGGTGGCAACTTTGCTTTCTCAAAACCAATTAGCGCATGCTTTTGATATTTTAAAGAAGTACTCGGCAATTTTTACAGATTCACCTGATTTCCAATATTATTGGGGATTTTACTATCTTCTGAGTAAAATGGAACAAAAAGCAAAGCCCTTTTTATTTAATGCTGTGGAAATAGAACCGGGATTTTTCGATGCAAAAGCACTTTATGCTACAACGTTGATTTCGGAAAAAAAATATGATCGAGCTAAAAAGCTTTATGAAGAGATTATCGAAGTATATCCGGATGAAATTAAAACATTAAATAATTTGGCCTCGATTCATCTGGAACAAGGCAACTATGACGAGGCAGAGATTCTATTGAAACGGTGCTTGAAAATTGATGGAAAATTTGAATATGCATTGCTTAATATGAAAAAAATAGCAGACTTTAGAGAAAATAATTAAGATTGCTTGTAAGCAAAAATAAAGGAGTTTTATAACATGAGCGAAAAACAAAAATATTTAGTAACAAGTGCGCTTCCTTATGCAAATGGGCCACTTCATATCGGACACGTTGCCGGTGCCTATTTACCAGCCGACGTCTTTGTACGTTTCCAGCGATTGCAAGCAAATGATGTGCTTTATGTTTGTGGATCTGATGAGCACGGAGCACCAATATCTATTAAAGCAGAAGCAGAAGGGGTTACACCCCGAGATATCGTTGACCGTTATCATGACAGCATTAAGAAAAGTTTTGATGGGCTAATGATAAATTTTGATAATTTTAGCGGCACAGCTCGTGCCCAACATAGCAAGCTTTCACAGGAATTTTTCACCAATCTTTTAGAGCGTGGATTTATTATTCAAAAAACCTCAAAACAATGGTTTGATCAGGAGCAAAACCGATTTTTGGCAGACCGCTATGTAGAGGGAGAATGCCCGCACTGTGGGGCGGATGGCGCTCGCGGTGATCAATGTGATGCTTGCGGAAAACTCATTGATGCTGTAGAATTAAAAAATCCAATCAGTAAAATTTCCGGATCGACTCCCATTTTAAAATCTACCACACATTGGTATTTGGAATTGCAAAAATTTGAAGATGAATTAAAAGAATGGCTCGAGTCCAAAAAATATTGGAAAGAGAATGTTCATAATTTTATCAGCAATTTCTTGGAAAATGGCCTTATTGAACGCGCCATTACCAGAGATATAGATTGGGGCGTGCCGGTTCCACTTGAAAATGCAGAAGGGAAAGTTTTGTATGTTTGGTTTGATGCGCCAATTGGCTATATCTCATCAACCAAAGAATGGGCCGAAAAGATTGGAGAGCCGGAAAAATGGAAAGATTATTGGTTAGATAAAAAGACCAAATTAATTCATTTTATCGGAAAAGATAATATTATTTTTCACACTATTTTCTTCCCAAGTTTTCTCATGGAACAACCGGAAGATTACATTCTTCCTTACGACGTTCCTGCTAACGAATTCTTGAACTTGGAAGGACAAAAAATGAGTACGAGTCGCAATTGGACAGTTTGGGTGAATGATTTTCTGGCAGATTTTGATGGAGAATATTTGCGCTATTATCTGGCTGCCAATGCACCGGAAAACAAAGATAGTGATTTTTATTGGAAAGATTTCCAAACACAAACCAATAATGACCTGGCAAATGTTTTGGGAAATTTGGCAAATCGCGTATTTGCTTTTTCAAATAAATCTTTTGAAGGTAAAATTAACCAACCGGCAGAGCTTTCTGAACTTTCGGCAAAAACATTGAATAGTGCTAAGCTTTTGATAGATGAGATTGGCGGGAATTACAGCGAATATAAGGTGCGTAAGGCTAGTAAGAACATCATCGAAATGGCACGTTTGGGTAATAAATATTTCGATGAAACTAAACCTTGGGCGGAAGTGAAAGCCGGGAATATGAAAGAAGCAGAGGAAACTCTTTATGTTTGTTCTGAAATTCTCAGACTCATCTCGATAGCTTTCTCTCCAATACTGCCAACAAAGATGTTGAAACTTCGTGAAATGCTTGGACTTGGAAAAGATTTTACCTGGGAAAGCTTGGATAACGTTATCGGCAATATAACATTAAACAATATTGCACCTCTCTTTAAGAAAGTGGAAGATGCCGAAATTCAAAAGCAATTGGATAGACTTGAAGCAAGCAAAAAGGCTTTAGAAGTAAAAGAGCTTGAGCATAAAGATCATATAGACTTTGAAGATTTTCTGAAAGTGGAAATGCGAGTAGGGAAGATCTTGAAAGCAGAAAAAATTAAGAAAGCAAATAAATTATTAAAAGTAGAAGTAGATTTCGGAAGCGAGAAGCGTGTTATTGTAGCTGGCATTGCCAAAGCTTACAAACCGGAAGAACTCATTGGCAAAAAAGTAGCAATGGTTCTAAACCTAAAGCCAAGAAAAGTGATGGGCGTAGAATCTCAAGCGATGATCTTGGCAGCTTCCGATGAAGATGGAAAGCTATCTGTTCTAACCCTGGATAGAGAACTTCCGGCTGGCTCTGAAATTGGATAAAATAAAAAGGAAATTGATGAAAATATTTTTAGAAACCTATGGCTGTCAGATGAATGTATCTGATAGCGAACTTGTAACTTCTATTTTGGAAAGTAAAAAACATACGATCACCCAAAATATTAATGAAGCAGATGTGATAATTTTTAATACTTGCTCGGTGCGTCAAAATGCCGAAGACAGAGCAATAGGACGCATCAACAATGAGATGTCTCGTAAAAAACAAAATTCTAACATCAAAATCGGCGTTATCGGTTGTATGGCACAAAGGCTGGGAGAGAAACTTTCCAAGCTGAATAAACATATCGATTTTGTGATTGGAGTGGATCAATATAAAAAATTACCGGAAATTATCGAAGATTTGTATGAAAAAGATGATGCTTGCTATGAAATTAACGTTAATGAAAAAGAAATTTACCAAGAAATTTACCCTAATCATCAAGGTAAATTCAACGCCTTTGTAACTATCATGCGGGGCTGTAATAATTTTTGCAGCTATTGCATTGTACCTTACACACGTGGCCGTGAACGAAGCCGTCCGGTTGAGGATATCTTGAATGAAATAAAGCAAGTTGGTGAGCAAGGTTTTGCAGACGTAGCTCTTTTGGGTCAGAATGTAAATTCATATCAATATGAAGAGGTGAATTTTGCTGAGCTTTTACGGCGTGCAAATGAGATATCATCGATCAAGCGCCTCAGATTTGTCACTTCACATCCCAAAGATCTTTCCGATGAAGTAATTGCTGTTATGTCAGAATCAGAGAAAGTTTGTGAGCATGTACATCTGGCTATGCAGAGTGGCGATGATGATATATTGCAAACAATGAATCGCGGATATACTGCTGAACACTATTATGATATTGTACAGAAGCTGCGAAAAGCGATACCGGAAATTGCCATAACCACCGACATTATTGCCGGTTTCCCCGGTGAAACCGAAGAGCAATTTCAAAAAACTTATGCTTTGATGGAGAAGATTGAATTCGATTATGCTTTTACTTATAAGTATTCACCTCGAGCAGGAACCAAAGCAGCTGAATTTACAAATCAAGTACCTGAAGAAGTTCGCTTGGAAAGGTTGAAAAAATTAATTACGCTTCAAGAAAAAATAACTCTCAAAAAATACCAAGACCAAATAGGGAAGATCAAAGAGATTTATGTGGAGAGGATAAGCAAGAAATCTCCGGATGAACTGGCCGGAAAATCTCGCGATTTCAAGATCGCTGTATTCAAGGGTAAACCGGAATTAATTGGTACTTTTGTGAAAGTGAAAATCATTGATGCTGTAGGCTGGACATTGAGAGGTGAGCTGATCTAATGTTTGCATTATTTGAACATATAAAGGCCTGGTTTTTTCACGAAACTGCCTTGATCGTACATCCAAATCCGTTATTTGTATTATCCTTTTTATTGATCGTAGGCTATGCTTTCACAATGATTTCGAAAAGACTACATATCCCAACTGTAACCGGCCAAATCATTGGTGGGATTCTAGTTGGGCGTTATTTCCTAAATCTTTTTTCTAGTCATTCTTATGAAGGATTTTCCGCAATTACCAGCTTTGCGCTTGGTTTCATTGGTTTAACAATTGGGAGTCACTTAAATTTCCGTAAACTTCATAATGCCGGTAAAAGAATTTTTCTCATTACATTTGCAGATGCGATAATAACTTCCACAATTGTGTTCGTATCACTATTTTACGTTGCGCATTTATCATTTCAAGTCAGTTTACTCGTTTCAGCCATTGCCATTACCACGGCGCCCGGCTCGACGATACATATTGTTCAAGAAAAAAAGGCCAAAGGTATCTTTACCAAAACACTTTTGGCGGTGGTTGCTCTTAATAACGTGGTCACAATTCTGGTTTTTTACACAGTATTTCATTATATAGCCTATCTCGATCCTAGCACCGATATCTCGATAGTCAGTACTTTTTTCAAACCACTGCTGATGTTGCTTGAATCAATTGCCATTGGTGGCTCAGTCGGCTTCCTGCTTATCCATTTCACCGAAAAGAGAAAAAGTCATATTTCATTTTTAGTAATGGTTATTTTAGCGGTTATTGTCACTGTGGGGCTTTCTGAAACTATTCATATATCCGGGATTTTATCAAGTCTGATCTTGGGAATTGTTATCACTAATTATTCTAAGCATAAAAAGATGCTGTTTAGCTCTTTCAAAGATATCGAAACAGAAGTATTCTCTTTATTTTTCGTTCTTGCCGGAACTCATTTTGATCTCCAAGCAATGCGTGCTGCCGGTTTTGCCGGAATAATTCTGGTAGTTAGTAGATTTATCGGAAAAACTGTCGGCCCTTATCTGGGCTCAACGCTTGCCGGCTCAATCCAAATTATTCGAGATGGTATAAAGATTTCTCTCTATCCCATTGCCGGATTGGCGATTGGTTTGGTTTTCATGACTACTAATAATAGCAAAATTTCAATCTATTCATCAGAAATTGCCGCAATTGTATTAACAGCCGTTATTGTGAATGAATTACTAGGGCCCATCTTCACCGGAAAAGCAATTAAACGTGCCGGAGAAGAAAATAAAAATCGATTGCGTTTAATGGATTTTATCCAGGAAGAATTCATCACTATTAGTCTCTCTTCAAACAACAAATGGGAGGCTTTGGGCGAGATGACAGAATTTATTGCGATGACTCATAAGCTTAGCAATAAGCAAAAAACTATTTTTCATAACTCAATAATGGAGCGTGAAAAAGATTTTTCCACAGGCTTGGGGAATAACTTGGCAATTCCTCATGGTGTTTTGGAGAAAGGACCAAAGATAATTGGTGCTATTGGAGTTTCAGCCAAAGGTATTCACTTTGATGCGCTTGATGAAAAACCAGTGAATATAATATTTATGCTGGGAACTCCCATGGAAAACTTTGAACGCCAGCATTTAATGGTGCTTTCAAACGTTGCCAAACTTTTTGGCAAAAATCCCAGAATCAGAGAAGATATCATAAATAGTAAATCTGCGGAAGAGGTTTATGCAATTCTACAAACGAAAGAAGTTGAAGAGCTAAATCCATTCTTTGAGGATTAGGATATGATGAATTTGTGAAAAGCCTAAAATTATCAAAGAGTGTTATCTTGAGCCGTTGAATGCGAAGTTTTTTTTACAAAAAAGAGCATTTGAGTCGAAAGCTCTTGTAATATAATAAGTTAAAGAACACTTGGCGTCAATATGCGATGCCAAGTGTTCTTTTTTTACGAGTTCATCAAATCTAATAATTTGACATATCGAATTGTTATTCATGATACTGTCCTTTGAATATGGGAGGATAGATGAACAATCTGAAAAGACAATTGAAACTTTATGATGTATTTAGTATTGCAGCCGGGGCAATGATTAGCTCAGGGCTTTTTATTTTACCGGGCTTGGCTTATGCAAAAAGTGGAACAATGGTCATTGTCGCTTATTTTCTTGCCGGAATTTTGGTATTACCATCAATATTTAGTAAAGCAGAACTTGCCACTGCCATGCCTAAAGCCGGTGGGACTTATTTTTTCATCGGCAGAAGTTTAGGTTCCGGTTTAGGAACTTTGGGAGGCATCTCGGCTTGGTTTTCACTAAGCTTCAAAACCGCTTTTGCTCTTTTAGGTATCGGCGCATTTCTTAGCTTAATATTTCCCTCAATCACCATTTTGCAAATTAAACTAATTGCAACTTTCTTCGCCTTATTTTTCACGTTTACAAATCTAGTTAGTGTGCATCATTCCGGACGACTTCAAACTGTGATGGTTACGTTTTTGATAGCTCTTCTGGTTATCTTTATTGGTGGTGGACTATCATCAATTTCAATTTCAAACTTTTCAATTCCCGAAAAAATTAGTTATAACAATATTTTTATAACTGCCGGGATGATATTTATCTCATTTGGTGGTGTTACAAAAGTGGCCAGTGTGGCTGAAGAAATAAAAAACCCATCTCGTAACATACCTTTAGGAATGTTGTTAGCTTTTGGAATTGTTACATCTTTGTATGTGAGTACTATTTTCGTTACGGTGGGGATTTTGGGAAAAGATTTAGGCTCTTTGGGGAATTATTCGCTCACTCCCATTTCCGATGCTGCTGCTGTTTTTTGGGGAAAACCGGGCAAAATGGCTTTGGGAATTGCAGCCTTACTGGCTTTCATCTCAACTGCTAATGCCGGCATTATGGCTGCCTCACGTACGCCCATGGCTATGAGCAGAGATAAGTTATTGCCTAATGTTTTTAATTCGGTAAATAAAAAATTCAAAACTCCACATAACTCCATTATTTTAACTTCTGCTTTTGTTATCGCCATTATATTTTTACCTTTGGAAATTTTGGTTAAAACAGCTTCAACGATGATGATTTTGCTTTTTATATTTGTAAATCTTTCACTTATCATAATGCGTGAAAGTAGAATTCAGAATTATCATCCCAAATTTAAATCACCACTATATCCTTGGATTCAGATTATTGCAATTGTCGTTTATGCTTTCATCATTATTCAAATGGGAAAATATCCATTACTTATTTCTGCAGCTATTTTAGGAGCGGGGCTTTTATTGTATTGGCTTTATGGTAGAATTAGATCAAATAGAGATTCTGCCCTTATTCGTATTGTGGAGAAGGTTACAGATCGAAAAATATCATCTTACTCTTTAGAAAGTGAACTTAAGGAGATCATTCGGGAGCGAGATAATATTAAATTAGATAAATTTGATAAAATTATCGAAAATAGCATTGTTTTGGATATCGAAGAAAGGATGGATAAAGAGAGCTTTTTTCATTTAGTTGCAGAAAATATTTCTGATCACAATGAATTTGATTCCAATTATCTTTTTGAGAAAATTCATAATAGGGAAAAGGAATCTTCCACGGTTATTTCAGAACATATTGCAATTCCTCATGTCATTATTGAGGGAGAGAAAAAGTTTCAAGTTATACTTGTTCGTGCAAAAAAAGGAATTATATTCACCGATGAAGCAGATAATATTCAAATAATATTTGTGATTATCGGAAGTAAAGATGAGCGAACATTCCACTTAAAAGCACTCGCTGCAATTGCTCAAATCATTCAATCTAATGATTTTGAAGCAAAATGGCTTGCTGCAAAAAATAAGGAAGAACTTCGAGATATTATTCTACTTGGTGAGCGCCGTAGATAATCTCTCTTAATTCTTCATTTCGGAAGAAGGCACCTCATCTCAATCCTCGCAGGAAAGGATTGAAGTGAGGTGTCGCTTTTTACTCAATTTTGCATAACTCATTCTATTGTTTATATATTTTGCGAAAACTATCTTTTGGGAAACTCAAGTCAAATAAAAAAGAGTCTTTGTAAAAATCTAGCAAGGAACAAAAAGCTGATGTAAATGAGTTATTCCCGTTTTCTTTTCATATCTGTGGCAAAAAAAACTCTCTCTTAGCGAGGAGAATAAAAGTGAAACTTAGCCGAATTCCTCTTCTTGATTTTTTCTAAATTAACTCATTTCCCCTAAACTATTTGACAATCAAATCGCTTTCCAAACGATTGGAAAAATTTAAAATAAAGTGGGTACAGTATAGATGTTAAAGAAATTAATTAGCAGAATAATTGGTAATAAAAATGACCGGGAATTAAATAAAATTCAACCTATCATTGAGCAGATAAAAGAGATATTTCCAACTTTAGAACGCCTTAGCGATGATGAACTTAGAGATCGAATTTCAGAAATCAAATTAGACATCCAAACCCAAATTTCAGATTTGGATAAGGAATTGGAATCACTTAATGAGAAATATCAAGTAGAAGCTGATGATAACAACCGAGATTTAATTGGGAATGAAATTGATCGTAAAGAAACTGAATTAAAAATTTTAAAACAACATACATTAGATAAACATCTTCCCGAAGTATTTGCTATTGTAAAAGATACATGCCGTCGTTTAATGGGGCATAACTATGAAGTCCGGAACGAAGAAGCTGTATGGAATATGATACCCTTTGACGTACAATTAATTGGTGGCGTCGTGTTGCATAATGGCATGATCGCCGAGATGGCCACGGGCGAGGGTAAAACACTGGTAGCAACTATGCCATTGTTCTTAAATGCGCTTTTGGGCAAAGGTGTTCATCTTATCACTGTAAATGATTATTTGGCTCAGCGTGACTCTGAGTGGATGAGCCCGATTTTTGAATTTCATGGCTTCACCATTGGCTGTAATATAAACGGAATGTCTCCGGCTCAAAAACACGAAGTTTATAATATGGACGTAACTTATGGAACCAATAGCGAATTTGGTTTTGATTACTTACGCGATAACATGGCTACAACTGTAGATCGCTTAACTCAAAAAAATCATCAGTTTTCCATAGTTGATGAGGTGGATAGTGTACTTATTGATGAAGCACGAACACCATTAATCATAAGTGGTCCGGTACAAGAGAGCAAAAATTTCTATAACGACTTCAAACCTATTATTGCTAAACTTGTTACCACCCAAAATGCTATGATAAATCGACTTTTAAACGAAGTAAAACAGCTGATTGCTGATGATAATAGCGATATGGATGAACTTGGGAAAAAATTGCTTTTGATAAAGCGTGGTTCTCCCAAAAACAAGAATTTTCTCAAGCTAATGAAAGATGGCGAAGTGAAAAAGCTGGTTGATGATTATGAAGGATATTATATTCGCGATAAGAATATGCACGAGCTTGACGCTGAATTGTTTTATGCTATTGAAGAGCGTCAAAATAGCGTGGATTTATCGGAAAAGGGAAATGATTTCGTGGCTGGTGATGATCCTGATTTATTTATTATGGAAGAGCTTGATGAAATATTGGAAACAATAAATTCCGATGACGCACTTTCTTTCCAAGAAAAAACAGAAAAGAAAGAAGAAGCTACTAACAAGTTTTTAGATAAAAATGAAAAATTGCATAATATTAAGCAATTATTGAAAAGCTATATCCTCTTTGAGAAAGAAGTAGATTATGTAGTGGTAGATAATAAGGTGAATATTGTTGATGTATTTACCGGCAGAATGATGCCTGGTCGTCGTTTTTCAGATGGCTTACATCAAGCATTGGAAGCTAAAGAAAATGTTAAGATTGAAGAAGCTACCCAAACTTATGCCACCATTACTTTGCAGAACTATTTTAGAATGTATGACAAACTTGCCGGAATGACCGGTACAGCCGTAACCGAAGAAGCAGAATTCCAAGAAATCTACAATCTTTCGGTAGTGGAAATTCCTACCAATGTACCAATTTCTCGTAACGATAATGAAGATGTGATATATTTAACAAAAAACGAAAAATATAAAGCAATTATTGATGAAATTAGACATTGGCATGGACTTAATAAACCGGTATTGGTGGGAACTGTAACGGTAGAAGTTTCGGAAACGTTAAGTCGTTTACTTCGTCGAACAGGCATAAAACACAATGTATTGAATGCCAAATACCACCAACAAGAAGCAGAAATTATAAAAAATGCCGGAACGCCCGGTTCTGTTACTATTGCCACAAATATGGCCGGTCGTGGAACAGATATCAAACTTGGTGAAGGAGTTATCTCCAGACCAAAAGCGGAATACCTGGAATTAGATAGCTCAATTAGTGAGGAAAATCCTTTTGGCAACCCTTGTGATGGCCTACATGTAATCGGCACCGAACGCCATGAATCCAGACGTATCGACTGTCAGTTACGAGGCCGTGCCGGACGTCAGGGTGATCCGGGAACATCAAGGTTTTATCTTTCCTTAGAAGATGATCTTATGCGCCTGTTTGCTCCGGACAGACTCGCGCCAATGATGACAAAAATGGGTTTAAAAAATGGTGATGCAATTGTTCACCCTTGGATGACCAGCGCTGTAGGAAAAGCACAGAAAAGAGTGGAAAGTTATAACTTCGAGATAAGAAAGCAATTACTAAAATATGATGAAGTGATGAATCAACAGCGAGAAGTAATTTATAAATATCGTCGAAATGTTCTGAAAGGCTATAATCTTAATAATGAGATTCTAGATATGATCTCAGATACGATCGAAGACATGGTATATGATATTGTGGAAAACGAACAATATCCCGAAAATTGGGATTTCGCAGCTATTGTGGAATGGCTTCGAACCAATATCAATGTAGTTATTGAAGAGAAGGATATCATCACAGACCATCCCAAGCCGGACAGCTTGGTGTTGAACGTGCAGGAAATGGTTTTGGAATCTTATACCAAGCGTGAGGAAGAGCTAAGTTCTCAGCAGATGCGCGAGATAGAAAGACGTGTTTTGATGAGTGTGGTTGATGAACTTTGGCGAGATCATTTGCACGAAATGGATCTTCTTAAGGAAGGTATCGGATTACGTGCCTACGCTCAAAAAGATCCTCTCATCGAGTATAAGAAAGAGTCTTTTATTTTATTTAAAGATTTGATTCTAAACATAAATAGAAATGTAGCTAAGAAAGTATTTACCACTTACATCATTTCTCCGGAAAATATCGAAGAATTTTTAAAAATGGCTAACCAAAGTCATGCTGAAACTTCTGCCTTTTCCGGAAGAGGTTCCTCGCAACCACAAAATATTTCTGCCAATAGTGCCGAACGCCCCAAATTGCAACC
>DAOWES010000176.1 GCA_030638385.1 Candidatus Cloacimonadota bacterium
ATAAAATAGCTGAAATTAAAGATATACTCTCAGATTTAAAACTAGAAGTTCAAAATGCTTTAGATTTTCCTGAGATTCCAGATGTAATCGAAGATCGCGAAACTATCGAAGGCAATGCAATTAAGAAAGCGGTGGAAGTTGCTAAACGCACCGGTTTATTGACGATGGCTGATGATACCGGACTTTTTGTGGAAGCATTACAAGGTGAACCCGGAGTCTATTCTGCCAGATATGCCGGCGAAAATGCAACTTACAAAGATAATTGCGATAAAATGTTGAATGAAATGAAAAATGAAAAAAATAGAGAGGCTCATTTCAAAACGGTAATTGCTTTAGCTACTCCGGCAGGACTTATTGGAACCTGCAGTGGTAAAGTAATGGGAAATATCACCGAAATAGAAATTGGAGCTGGAGGATTTGGCTACGATTGCATCTTCAGAGCTTTTGAAACAGGAAAAACTTTTGCTGAAATGAGTAACTCTGAAAAAAATAAGATTAGTCATCGTGCTAGAGCTTTAAAAAAGTTTATTCCTTTAATAACATCTTATTTAAAAATCAGTTAGGAGGAAATTTGGAAATTAATAAATCAATTTTTAGAGAGTATGATATCCGAGGAATTGTAGGTGAAGACCTTACCGAAGAATCGGTTTATTATATTGGAAAAGCTTATGGTACTTATATAAAAAGAAAAGGTCTTAAAACATGTGTAATTGGTGGTGATGCCCGCTTAAGTACTCCTGCATTTAAAGCAAAATTTATAACGGGTATGCGTGAAACCGGAATTGATGTAACCGATATTGGCGATGTGGCAACACCTGTGCTTTACTTCGCTATTTGGAAATTAAAAACAGATGGTGGAATCATGATTACTGCTAGTCATAATCCCGCTGAGTATAACGGAATTAAGATGAATATCGGTCTCTCAAGTGTTTTTGGAGAAGAAATTCAGAAAGTATTACAATTAATATTAAACCAAGATTTTGAATCCGGAAATGGTAGCTTAGCTTTTAATGATGAAATTCACGAAATATATATGCAGTACATCGTTGATGGTATTGAACTGAAGCGACCGGTAAAGGTGATTGTGGATGCCGGAAATGGAGCAGGTGGACCATATTTACCGGAAATTTTGCGTAGACTTGGTTGCGAAGTGAAAGAGATGTATTGTGAGCCGGATGGGACATTCCCAAATCATCATCCCGATCCGACAGTGAAAGCATATCTCAAAGATCTCATTGCGGAAATTCAAGGATCTGATTACGAAGCCGGGCTTGGCTTGGACGGTGATGCTGATAGACTCGGCGTAGTTGATGAGCAAGGTGAATTGCTATATGGAGATCAACTGTTGACTATCCTAAGTCGAGATTTCTTGGCGGATAATCCCGGAGAGAGTATTATTGGCGATGTGAAGTGTTCGAAAAATCTCTTTGATGATATTGCAAAGCACGGTGGAAATCCAATAATGTATAAAACCGGCCACGCCAATATTAAAACCAAAATGCAACAAGAAGGCATTAAGTTTTCAGGTGAGATGAGTGGACATATTTTCATGGCAGATAGATATTTAGGATATGATGATGCAATCTATGCTTGCTGTAGATTTGTGGAGATTATGAGTAAGACAGATAAGCCTGTTAGCCAATATTTGGCAGATCAACCTAAAATGTATAATACTCCTGAACTTCATGTGCAAACAACCGACGATGAAAAGTTTAGTATTGTTAAACGAGTTCGAGAAAGTTTTGCAAAAGAAAATTACGATATCAACTCTATTGATGGAATGCGAATAACTTTTGAGGATGGTTGGGGATTATGCCGAGCTTCAAATACCACACCCAAACTTGTACTTCGTTTCGAAGCAACTACACCGGAGCGTTTAGAAGAGATTCAAAAGTTGGTGGTAGATAGAATTAATCTGCTTAAGTAGGCTCTTCTAATGAATTGGAATAATTTTGCTGAGTATTATGATTGGGAATTTTCTCAAGTTTGCACTCAGCAACAAAAAGATATCTCAATGTGGAAAAGGTTCGCCGCTGAATTCGGCGGACCTATTCTGGAAATTTGCTGTGGTTCAGGACGTATTACTTTGCCATTGGCAGATGAAGGATATGAAATAACCGCAATTGACTACTCAGAAAATTTAATCAACATCTTAAAAAGCAAAATATCCAAATCACACAAAATAACTCCCATTATGGCTGACATGCGAAATTTTGAAATTGATAAGAAATTTCCCTTTGCTTTTATCAGTTATGCTTCTTTTCAGCAACTACTCACTCTTCACGATCAAATTGAATGTTTAAACACAATTAATCGGCATTTGGAAAATGGTGCAATTCTCGCTTTTGATATTACGCCTTGCTTGTGCGAAGGTGAGGATAGTCAAATGGAAACATTGCAATACTCTCTTAATTATCCTCCCAATAACACCGTTGTGAATTTGTTTTCTGCTTATAAAATTGATCGCTTAAATTGCTTAAAACATTATTTTGATCGTTATGAAGAAATTGATCAATCCGGTAATATTAAAGAATTCAAACATAATATTTCATTAAGAGAAATTACTGCCAATTACATGGAATTATTATTGGAAAAATGCGGGTTCGAGTTGATTCAAATGTATGGTGGCTTTGCTGGAGAAAAGCTCTCTGAAAGCTCATGCAATGCCATATTTCTGGCACGTAAAGTGGGGAAATGAAAAAGATAACTCTTCTAATATTTTCATTAATAACAATTTTATTGGTAGCAGATAATGGTAAGCAAATCTCGGAATCGAATAAACTGACCGGAATGGATATTATCTCTAAAGTATGTTCCAATATTGGTAATGTAGAGACTTTTAAGAATATCTATATTGAGAACTTTACCAAACAAGAGATAGATGGTGGAGAACTAGGATTTGATAACAATGTTCTTATTGTATTCCCCGATAACATAAGGTTGCAATTTGGCGATCAAGAGTTCATTGTCAAAGGTTCTAATGGTTGGATAAAATACCGAAAAAAAGCTTATTTTGAAAAACTTCCTGCTAATATTAACAGCAAAATGAGAAAATCATTAAAGAAAAATCTAATTTATCTGTGTAAATATTATCAGAAATTATCTATTAACCATATTGATGATATTATGATAAATAACAAAAAGTACCATCATCTAAGAATTAATGATTATGGATATGATATTTATGTTGATGCTGAAACATTGCTTCCCAAAGAGATTCATTATCAGGATGAGAATGGAAGAATAATTAAGAAA
>DAOWES010000119.1 GCA_030638385.1 Candidatus Cloacimonadota bacterium
AGGAAATCTCATTATTTCAGGATGGAAAACTTCAACGATAATTGAAAATTATTTCCTAAACGCATTTCTTGATATAGAAAATGTAGAAACAGCACCAACATTTATCTTCAATCAAGCGAATTCGGAAACCTACCCTATCCTTAATGTAGATCCCGAAAAACTAAATGCCGCATTTAATGGATGTTTACCATATATAGCCACCTTCCCGGAAGCAGAAAATAGCATCTATACTTTCCAAAGCATAGATGGTTCTGAATTCGATGAAGCACCTTGTGCAATTAAATCTCAACCGAATGGTACATTTATCCTATTGGGATTTCCGCTATATTATATACATAATAATCAGGCAGCTAAATTTATCGAAGCTGTTTTAGATGAAATCGGAGAAACAGGCACAACACATGAAGAAGTTCTTCAACCTGAAATAACATTAAACACATACCCAAACCCCTTTTCATTAGAAACCAATCAACGTGGACATGTAACAATTTCCTATAATCTCCCCAGTAATTCTGAAACAGAACTTTCTATATTCAATGCAAAAGGCCAAAAGATTGCGACAATCTTCAAGGGCTACCAACCTGCCGGTCAGTATGAAAAAAACTGGAATGGTTATTCTGAAAATGGACAAGCAGTCTCTTCCGGAGTTTATTTCTATAAACTTACTACCGGAAAACTCACTGCTATGAATAAAATGATAATTATAAAATAATTCTAATCAATTTTATTCGGTATTTATTATTTGAGACCACATTGCCTAGACTACAGGCCACCAAGGTGATTAGATATTATTCTTGACACGATTTCCATGTAGCAAAGTAGTGCCGAAATCGTTTTAATCATTAAAAAAAATAAGGAGAATAAAATGAAAAAATTATTTTCACTTTCACTTATTCTGTCATTAGCTGGAATTCTTTTTGCCACACCAATGACATTAAGTGAAGCACAACAGGCTGCCAGCCTAAAAATTCAAATTGAACAAAAAAATGACTTTCAAATCATTAGTTCAGAAACTATCTCTAATAACGAAGGTATTGAGATTGCATACCTTTTTAATCTATCCCCGGAAGGGTTTATATTAACCTCTACAGATTCAGATATCAAACCTATCATCGGTTACTCTTTTGAAAACAAATTTTCAACAGAAGCATCTCATAGAAATGCACCATTAAAGATGATTACTCATGACCAAACAAATCGCCATGCAGTTATCGATCAAATTAGCAGTAAAATGAGATCTGCCAACAATACAGAATGGACAAACTACACCAATAGCAACATGGAAGCATTCTCAACAAGAGCTGCAGTTTGGCCTCCGGAAAATTACGATTCTCCAAATGATGGCTGGTTACATACAGAATGGGATCAGAGTTATCCATATTATAATTTCTGCCCACAAGACGATACAGGAAATGGAAGATGTGTTGTTGGTTGTGTAGCTACTGCAGCTACTCAAATCATCTATTATCATAAAAATTTCGAACAACCAAACCTCACAGACCTTGACGATTACTGGAGTGGATATAATGGGTATGTGCATATCGACAATGATTCTGAGAAGAACGATTTCCCGGCTTTCCCGGCACTAAATGACTATCTGGCAATAGCTGAAGAGCATCTTGAAGACGGCACAAATTTCACCAATGACGATTATGCTGCTCTTTCCTTTGCTTTTGGTATTTCCGTTAAGATGCAGTATGGTTCTAATGCAAGTGGCGGTTCAGGAACTCAATCAAATAAGGTAGTTGGCGCCCTGCTCAACAGATGGGGTTATGAAGATGCTAAATTCTACGGAGTATGGTCAGTCACTATAAAAAACCTCATGATTAGCGACATGCAAAACGGCCTTCCCGGTGTTCTTGGAATCATCCAAACTGGTGCTGCATACGGACATGCTATTGCATATGATGGATACAATGAAAATGACGACACATTCCATCTTAATTACGGTTGGAAAGGAAACTCAAATGGCTGGTATGACATCCCATCTGAAATGCCTCAATTTGACACAATTAACGGCGTAGTACTTAATATAGATGATGGAGTAAAGCAATTCACTCTCACCGGAAATATTTGTGCAGAAGGAAATCCAATTGAAGGTATTGATTTTACAATTAGCAAAAATGACTTTGTTATCAATGTAACACCTGAAGCTGATGGAAATTTTGAAGTGCCATTCCTTATAGAAGGAACTTACCTTGTTGAAGCTACTTTACCACTTACGGAAGGTGGCTATTTCCATTATTCTCAAGATATGAACCTTACTGCTCCAAACGGATATATTAGCATTAACATGCTTCCATATTTAAATTTCACAGGCTCTGTAAGTGCAGACATTAGCACAGAAGGTGCTAAAGTTGCAATCTATAGCGAAGGCAAAATCATTGAAAGTGCTATAGTAGATGCAGAAGGTAATTATTCAACATCGGGAATTCTTCCCGGAGAATATCTTGCTACTGTAAGTTTAGGAGACAATTATTTTACAACAAAAACTATCGAAGTTACAGCCGCAAACCAAAGCGCTGACTTCACCTTAATAAATTATGAATACGACTGCGAGATCAATCTTGCAGGTCCTGCAACAGATGTTTATACATTTATCCCATTTACTCTTTCCATGGGCATCAAGCTTGCAGGTGTAAATATTACACCTTACGCAGATGATGCTTTCACAAAAGTTAAATTCAAAGCTCCCGCAGATCCTGCTGATGCCCAAATCTGGGTACAAATCTGGGAAGGAGAAAACTTGCTTTCTGAAGTTGAAGTAAATGATTTCACTTATGGAGAATGGAAAACTATTACTTTTGATAATTTCATACCTGTAGACATTGAAAAAGAGTACTTTGTCGGCTATAAAATTATTAGCGGAAATGGAATTATGGCATGGCATGATGCCGGCCCTCGTGTAGAAGGTGGAGCTTACACTCGCAACACCGGCTGGATGTCACTGAAAGATGATCATGATTACAACTTCTGCATAAAAGCAATAACAATTTCTCAAACGCAATCTGCTGCAGAAGAGACAATTGTCGCTCTTTCCTCTTTGGGAAATAACTATCCAAATCCATTTAATCCAACCACAACTATCAGCTTCAATTTAGCTGAAGGCGGAAATGTGGAACTTGGAATTTATAATGTAAAAGGTCAAAAAGTTAGCACTATTGTAAATGAGCATAAATCAGCCGGTTCACATTCTATTGTTTGGAATGGAACAGACGACAGAGGTACCGGACTTACAAGTGGAGTTTACTTCTACAGAATCAAGTCTGGAAAATTTACTTCAACCAAGAAAATGATTCTTCTTAAATAAGCTATTATTAATAGGAACTATTATTAATAGGAGCTATTATTTAATATTTCACCCCGTAATTGCGATCAATTACGGGGTGTCTTTTATTACCATGCAAACCAGAAAAAATAAGTTCAAACAAGTAAACATCGGCCTACGACGTGATCCGAGACATAATTCTTGACATAGAAATGCTGAAAATTTCTTTCATATAGAAAAGAAATAGATAGGAATCATTCAATGAGCATTAAAGAAAATATTATAGCAATAATGAACAAAGTTGCTATTGCAGCAAAAAAATCTAACAGAAATTTAGATGAAATAAAATTATTAGTTGTAACCAAAACCTATTCAGCTTCGATAATTGATGAAGCACTCTCAGCCGGAGCTAAATATATTGGTGAGAACAAAATCCAGGAAGCAGAAACAAAATTGCCGGAATTATCTCAGAAATGTGATGAATTTCATTTTATTGGTCATCTTCAATCAAATAAGATTAAAAAATTAATCCCCTTAAAACCGGCATTAATTCACTCTCTCGATAAAATTTCAACAGCAAGAAAACTTGATAGCTACTTGAAAAAGTTTGATTTGAAGCAAAATGTCCTCATTCAAGTAAATACTTCAAATGAAAAGAGTAAATTTGGTATCTCTCCAAATGAGACTGACGAATTTATTCAAGAGATGTCAAAATTTGAAAACATCCAAGTTAAAGGTTTAATGACAATTGGCCTTAACAGCAATGATGAAGAGAAAATCAGAGAATGTTTTAAGAGTTTAAATAAGCTTTTCAATAAATACAAAAAGACTCAATTCCCAAATATTGAAATGAAATATTTATCAATGGGAATGACAAACGATTTTGAAATTGCCATCGAAGAAGGCGCTAATATTGTTAGAATTGGTAGCGCAATCTTTGGCAATAGAATTTACACATAAGGAGAAACCAATGAATTCGATAATACTATATTTACTTATGCTGCCACTTGCCTACCTTATAGGTTGCTTTTCCAGCTCAATACTTATTGCAAAATCATTCCGCCACTTAAATATTTTCAAAGTAGGCACAGGACACCCGGACACACAAAACATATTTAATAACGTTAGTAAACCTTTGGGATTCTTAGCCGGTGTTATTGATCTTGGAAAGATGTATCTACTTTTAGTTCTAGGCAAATTCATTCTTAGTTCTAACTATTTTAATTTTAGCGGAGAAACACTTCAGAACTTACTCTTGATAATTGGATTCACAATCATTGCCGGACATTGCTTTCCAATTACCCATAAATTCAGAGGTGGTCGTGGCTTGTTCTCATATATGGGATTTGTTCTCTTTTTTGCCCCAATCCCCATGATGATTATCGGCATACTTTCGATATTTATTGTTATCAAATTCAAGCAGGTCAGATTTTGTGAATTTATGATCGTACTTATCCCACCATTATTGAATCTTATTCCAATCCTAAATAGGACAAATTATAGTACTACTTTTATTGGGAAAATGTTTATTGCGGCACTTCTTATCGGTTTATTTAATATTCTTGTTTCCAAAAGACAAGGCAACTTTTAGTGAAAATAGCTGAGGTTAACTCTAAGAAAGATCTTCTAAAATTCTTCAAATTTCCTTTTGAACTTTATAAAAGAGATCTCAATTGGGTTACCTCCATTATCATGAAATAAAAAAAAGAGCACTCTGCAAAAGTGAAAGAATGTAATGTTTAATATATCTTTTCTCAATCCCGGGATTTTCATATTTAGTTCAGCAGTAATTATTCCACTGCTAATATACCTATTTGCCAAAAAAAAGCCTAAACAAATCATTTTCAGTTCAATTAAATTTATTAAGCTTAGTACCCAAAAGCAAAAGAAAAAAATGAACTTGAAAAATCTGCTTCTTCTCATCATCAGAATCTTGATTATTTTGCTTACAATCTTGGCAATTGCACGCCCGGCCATTAAAGCAGAATTTCTTAAAACAGGCAATAAACACCCCAAAACCGCAGTCGCGATTATCATCGACAATTCCTATAGCATGAGCTATCTCATCGACACTAAAACCTCATTGGAAAAAGCAAAAAATCAAATTAAGATAATCAATGAAATTATCTCTGAAGATGACATTACTCTTCTATTAACTTTGGATAGCAGCTGGAATAATCTAAACGGCAATATCACTTATGGCAAACTTTCCGAAAAGCTCATTGATAATATTTCCATCACAGCCACAACTCAAAAAATTTCAGACATAATCAAGTTAGCTGAAAACAAGCTTACCAAATCGCACCTTCCAAATCGCGAAATAATCATTCTTTCTGATCTTCAGCAAAAAGATCTTCCCCAAAAGATTGAAACTCCAACCTATTATATTCCCACCCACAATAAAACAGACCTCAACAATATTAGCACCCAAAACAGTAATTTTTCTTATGACTTAATCGATAGAAAATCAGAGAACAAACTTCGTTTTGAGGTTCACAACCATACAAGTCAATTGCAAGAAGATCTTATTTGCCGATTATTTATTGATAATAATACTATTGCCGAAAAGGTAATTGATCTCAAACCTCTGCAAACCAAGTTGGAATCATTTAGTTTGGATCTACCGGAAGCCGGCTGGCATCATGGTTTTGTGCAAGTTATAAATGAACGACTAACTTATGATAACAAAAATCATTTTGCTTTTTTTCACAATCCAAATCCCTCTTTAGCAATCATCACAGATCTTCAAATTCTTCCCAAACCCCTTGAAGCCTTAGCAAAAATCTATAGCGATAATTATAAAATCATCAATCAAATCAATTATGATGAGATAATTAATTTTGATGCAATTCTATGTTTTAAAAAAGAAACTCTTTCAGAAAAAACAAAATTCGTTTTGGATAAAATCCAAAAGCAAAAAGGAATTATTTTTGTTACTGATAAAAATCTCGCTACAAATTGGCGTGAATATTTACAAGAAAACTTTAGTTTCAAATTTACAAATTTTCACAACGACAATAAAGAGAAACTACTCCTCTCCTCTATAAATAAGTTTCATCCTATTACAAATTCTATCGATTTACAATCCGGCATTCGCGTAAATGATGTTTGGGGTATTGAGGCCAAACAAAATATTCTCTTAGAAGCCGGAGCTTATCCTCTGATAATTACCAATGATAAATCTATTTTGTGGAATTTTGATCTTAGTAGCATGAAAAATCCGATGCTATTCAATTCGATCTTCCCCATTTTAGCGTATAATTCTCTAAATTATTCTGCTGCCCGGAAATCTATTACAAATTACACTATCGATGACAGAATAAATCTTACCAATGCGATAACTCTTCCTCAAGGAGATATCATTTCTGCTGAGTTCATCACCTTTTCCGAGCCGGGAATATACAGAACTGAAGATAATTTCTTTGCTGTGAATATTGATTATGAAGAGAGTAACTTTAACAAATTGGATTATAACGGAGATATAAAAATTTTAGATACAAGCAATTGGTCGGAAAAAATTATTTCATCACGTTATGGTTTTGAGATTTGGAAACATCTTTTATTGATTGTATTAATTTTGTTTTTCATTGAAATGCTCATCGTTAAAATAAATGAAAAGAAAAATAGTTGAGCTTATTCTAAAGTAGCTCAAAAACGCCAACACGAGATGAGGTAAAATTATGAAAAGCTTGGTCACCCTGAGCGGAGACGAAGGGCGAAAATTCTAAATTCTCAACTCTAAACTTGACAATAGTCAAGTTCTCTGTTATTCTCAACTCTTAAAGGCGTGATACACCCGGGAGCGAAATCAACACGAGATACGAGCCACAGATTTCACTGATTGCAC
>DAOWES010000003.1 GCA_030638385.1 Candidatus Cloacimonadota bacterium
CCAAAGGTATCCGCTTTTGCATAGTATAATCCGGAAGATAATCGTTTATAAAGTCATCTAAGCTAGGCTCCTCTATGCGAACACCTTTCATTGTGTTGTAATTTTCTTCTGCTATTAAACTCATACTAAAGATCACAATACACATCAAAATTAATGTAACTTTTTTCATAATTTCCTACATTTTTTGTTTTTTTAATTTGTTTTTATGGTAACTCCACTATCCCCTACAGTGACCGGTTATTCATAATAGTCTCCTTTATTGATTCTCTTTATATTTTATGAAAACTTTTATTAAGAAATAAATTATGCCCCTAAACGAAAAGTATATTATTGCTTCTTTAGATTCATCTTTTATAAGCCCCAGATAAAAAAGGGAAATTAATCTATTTAGAGTCAAATTCTTTTTCGGAAAAGTAAGAGAGAGAAGAAGTGAGAGGCAGTAACTAGTTACTAGTGGGTGAATGGGGCATCCTAAAACAAAACTCGGAGAATCCGGATTTTCGTACTAATGATGGTTCTCGGTTAATAACTGTGGGTAGAGGTCATTTGCCGAGAACCGAATATATAAAAACACATAAATTATATTAGAAGCGACATTAGCAAAATTGAATTTTATGGGCGGCTGTATCCGTCTAGCCGGAAGCCATTTTTTAAAGCCTCCCTTTTGGGGAGGCTTTTTTTTTATGCATTAGAAAATATTAAAAAAACAATCTCATTTGAGTGCTGCTTTCAATTAAACATTAGTACGATATTTAAGCTGCACACCTTTTAAAAATTTGCGTAAAACCTGATCTTTACATTCCCGGTAATGTTTATGCTCCGGCTTACGAAAAAACGCACTTAATTCGTGTTTACTCATGCGCAAATTAGCCAGCTCCAGAATCTCCAAGACATCTTCGGCTTTCAAGTTTAAGGCGATTTTTAATTTTCTGAAAATGATATTGTTATTTAAACGCTGCTCCGGCTCATGTTGTGGCCCTTCTTTTTTACCGCGTTTATCGTTAATTAAACCATTCAGGAAAATCGCCAGCTGGGTGTCGCTACATTCCTGATACGCATCATCATCATCTTTTTTTAGCCAATCGCTAATCTCCGCTCGCGTCACCGAGCAATCAGCTAACCCGAATATTGCGATCATTTTCGAATCGTTAAAATTGAAAGTATAGCGAATACGGCGTAAGATATCGTTATTAGTCATAAATTTGTCCTTATCTAAACTGACTTTCTTTATCAGTTCGATTTTTTTATTTTTAAAATTCGATTTATTTTGTCTGAATTTGCTTCAATTGTTTGCTGAAAGCTAAACAAAAAATCGTCTATTTTTATCATACAAAAGTTTTTTATAAATCCAGGAGTCAAGCGATTTAGTCTCTTGCCCCAAAAAGTCATTAACCACTGATCAAGATGAGTAGAGATTTGTGCGCCTATGGTGCATAATGGGACTCAAAGATGAACCTTAACAAGAGATCTCTCTAAAGTAAAAAAGCTAGTTTTGAGGATTATCCGGTTTTGCTAGTTTTGAGTTTTTTAGAGTGAGCTCAACCTTAGAATTCAGCCTTAATTTCTACCGATAATTTATGCACTGTTTCCTGATTTGGATTTTTCTCACCACTATATTTTAAAGCAGAATAGGTATAATTATTGATACGATAATTAAAAGTTGCATCCCATTTATAGGCATCACCACTATTTCTATCTAGAAAAGCATTACTTTGGGCACCTTCACGATTATTTCGTTTATAGGTAAATTTTCCTATCAAGCGATATTCCCTTTGTAAAAACCAGGTAAAATCTGATTTTGATTCAATGCTTTTATTGGTGTATGAAAGGTATGATTCCAAACCTTTATCGTGTAAAAAAGCAAGTTTACTGTGAATGGAAAATATGCTACTTACTCTTCTTCTCACATCAAAGGCATAAGAAGATAAATCTGAGTGTGAATTTAAACGTGAACTTGTCTCATTCCTTTTTTCATATTCAAATTCAATATTTGTATTTTCAATTCCTTGGAATATAATCGAAATCGAATTTTCATCTACTTCATTTAATTCTTTATTTTGATAGCGATTATCCAAAATATTTGAGTTATTCTTTTTGAATTTTAAATATAATTTTTTCTTTATCAAATCGTACCAAAGCGTTTGATTGATGCTACGTTTGCCATAAATAGTGGTGCTGTCATCCATCGTTATTGCTTTATCTAAGAAGTAGATTTTCGCTTTATCAGAAGCATTTGAATTTTCTATGATTGCCAAATATGTTTCGTATCTAAAACGCTCAAAATAACTAGAAGTTATTAATTTTGGATTTATGTTTATAGTTGCGTCGGCATTAACTTCCACGCTCATTTGAGGTTTATCGTAATCGATGCTCGTAACCACAAAATCATATTCTCCATCTTCAGTAACAATACCCAAGCTATCATAAATACCTATCTCGCTTCCCACATATTCCAGCTCTCGAATTTTGGGATAAAATTGCAAATTCTGCAGAGCATAATTCCCAGAAAGCTCAATTGTGCCTTTAAAGATGGATGCTCTTCCCTCCACTGAAGCCATATCGAAATGTTCAGTAGAATCAGCGAAAACTTCTCGGTGAGAAGCAGAAAATTTTATCTCCGATTTTGGCAGTAGATAAAATAAGTTAAATCCAAAAGTATTTATTTTGGAAGCTTGCTCCCACGCCACATTTAAGGAATCTACCTGTTCGGTACTGAAAAAAAGTTCTCCGGCTAATTTGTTTGATCTATTCAATCCAACAAATGTCTTCCAATTCATATTTTGTAATCCAATTTCCGAATTGCCCACTTGCTCGAACAGTTGTCGACGCTTTAAATATTCAGCTCCCAATTCATAAATTTCCCAATTATATCGGGTATTCAGCTCCTGCTGGCTAATAGTTAAATTTTGTTGTGAAATAGTTTCCTGATATTTTGTCTTACTTTTCAAACTGCGAAAAGTAGTTGTTGGCCAAAATTTATTTTGTTTGAGATATGTACTAAATTTATAATAATCCTGTTGGGCAAAGCCATCTGCCATAGTTTGGGAATATTGGAAATTTGGCACTAAAACTCCGCCAATATCGAGTCCAATTGCAGCTGACACTTTTGAGCGTTGCAAGCTATCCGGCAAAGCCACAATTTCATAAGCAGTTCTAGCATCTGTAGTCTCGGCGATAGTTTTTAATCCGGATGACAATAATTGATAATTAATTCCAAAGGTGGGCTTAATCTGCTCATATTGAGGAAAAAGATTAATTCCTGAACTAATTCCGTAGCCGATGTTATCATCATCTTCAATATCGGAAAAAGTATTTTCATCAAAATCAGATAAAATGCCTTCGAAAAAAATGCTATAATTATTTTCTTCATATTCCAAGCGAAGATCATAATTGGCGATCATTTTGGGCACAGGAAGCTCTCTAATGGGTAAAAAATCACCCTCATTTTCACCGACAAAAATATAATAATTCAGATCATCATCATACTCATAATCACCATTTCCGCTACCAACATCGGTAAATGAAATATTGTGCGTTCCCACCACAGTAGAATCATCGGCAGCATATTGATAATAGCCAAGCTCATTCCAGGCATATTCGCCATCTTCTGCTTCAAACACGCCACTTCCCCACGCTTCACCATCTCCGCTAATTTGCAAAGAATCAATATCTGAATCGGAAAATGAGATCTGCAGCGGATTGGATTTATCATCACTTTGCACAATAATCCCGGTGCTTAATGCAAGCTTATCGGTTAGATCAATTTCCCCGGAAGCCAGATACATATTTTGTCTGAATTTCTCATTTGCATATTGAAAGCTAACTCTAATATTTGTATTTGCAGAAATGAAATGGTTATTGGAAAAGGAGATACTGCCTTCCGCATAATCGATAGAATAATCATCACCGCGTTGCATTCTGCCACCATTTAAAAAAACTTTTTCCGAGCCGGGTATTACTTTTACACTAGAAAAATTTTCATAAAAGAGATAATATGGACCTTGTTTGGCTTCGATACCGAAAAATTGTACTGTCGTACGTTCACCTTTGGAAATAGCTAAAGCTCCATAAACTTTATGAGATGGATACCAGCCGGCCATAAAACCTTCAAATTTCGGTGAATAATTCATAAATTCTGTTTGGGGATAATCAAGTTCCAAATCACCAAAAGATAGTTCATATTCTTTACCATAAAGTTTCAAAAAAACTTTATCAAGATTACTAAGCTCACGCGAATCTCCTTCCGGTGAGATGGGAGATTGGCTATCGGAAAGTTGCGAAGAAATCATTAAGTTCTCACCTAATTCACCATCAATTTTCAGGTACAAAGATTGATCTAACTTGAAATCAGCATTATTTGCCACCGAGATTGAGATAGTTTTATTACCGGAAATCTGTAAATTAGGATCATAAGCGAAGATATTTTTTCTTCGTGAAGCCTGTTTAATTTTGGTTGAATCGGCATAATCAATTATCTGATAATTTTGAACAGTTCGCTTTAAATTTTCGGGATAGACAAGATATTCAAGCCGAAAGGTTCCTTCAATAATATTAAAGGTAATCTTACTACTTTCATAATCTACGTAAAAATCAACCTCTTCTTTTAGCTGCCTCTCATCATCAAAAACTCGCACAGAATTAATAATAATATTGGGAAAATCTAATTTGAATTCAGTTTTATCTGCCGATAGCA
>DAOWES010000259.1 GCA_030638385.1 Candidatus Cloacimonadota bacterium
CGGTCAAATACAACGATTGTATCGTTCAATGAATAACCGATAATTGTGAGAAGTGCTGCGACAACCGGCAAACTAATCTCTTTTCCAAAGAGAGAGAAAAGACCGACTGTAATAAGAACATCATGGAATAAAGCAATTACAGCAGATACTCCAAAAGAAAATTCGAAACGCCACCATACATAAAAGATAATTCCAAGAAGCGCCCAGAATGCAGCTAAAATTGCTTTCCCTTTCAACTCTTCCCCAACTTTTGCTCCAACTTCTTCTTGAAGTCGAATAAAATTATCCTCTTGTACATTCTTAGGAAAATTTTTCCTAATCACATCTACAATACGATCACTTTTATTTCCTGCTAAATCGGTGTTTATAAGCACTAAGCTTTTACCATTAATGGCTTTAATATTCTGAATTTGAACATCTTCAAAGCCATCTTTTGCCAAAGCATCACGAATAGCTTGAATCTCCACAACCTCACCACCTTCAACCGGAGTAAGGTCAAGCTCCAAAGATACACCACCGGTAAAATCAATGCTATACTGTGGGCCTTTGTGAATTACAAGGGAAACAATTCCAGCCAAAATAATTAAGGCAGAAATCATGAAAGCAATATTTCTTTTTCCTGTAAAATCTATGTTTGTTTCTCCAAAAAATCTCATGGATCCTCCCTTATATACTCAATTTGTCGCGTTTAACATTTGTAATCATACCATCAAAAATTGCTTTCGCAAAGATGATTGACGCAAACATTGAACCAACAATACCAATTGATAATGTAACTGCAAAACCTTTGATCGGGCCAGTACCAAATTGATACAGAACCAACGCTGTAATCAAAGTAGTAATATTCGCATCTAAAATAGTTACCATTGCACGACTAAATCCGCCATCAACAGCAGACCTCACAGTTTTCCCTAAGGCAAGATTCTCTCTAATTCTCTCAAAGATAATCACATTCGCATCCACTGCCATACCGATGGTAAGAATCATACCGGCAATACCAGGAACTGTTAATGTACCGCCTAACCAAGTCATAATTGCCAAAATAAATGCCACGTTTAGAACTACAGCAATATCAGCAATCAATCCGGATAAACCATAATAGATCATCATGAATAAAATTACAGCAGCCATACCGATGACAGCAGCCATAATTCCTGCATTAACACTATCCGCACCAAGTGATGGCCCGACAGTTCTCTCTTCGATAATTTCTACAGGAGCCGGTAAATTTCCGGCATTAAGTACGATAACCAAATCGTGAGCTTCTTGTAAGGAGAAGCCACCACTAATTCTTGCTTCCCCGGAAGGAATTTTAGATTCAATATTTGGCGCCATGTAAACTACATCATCCAATACAATTGCCAATCTACGTCCAATATTCTGACCGGTTACGCTAGAGAATATTTTGGCACCTTTTTTATCAAACACAAGCAATACATAAGGTCCTTTTTCTTTAGCTGTGTAACCTTGACCAATCTTTGTATTTGCTTCTTTTAAATATTTTCCTGTAATTTCTGCTTTTTCATAGTGCACAAAAACAGGTCTATCGGCAAATTCATCACTGCGATCTTCTTTTCCAACGGCAATAGTTAATCCGGCAGGGATCATGCGTTGAAATTCTTTATCATTCATCAATTTGTTAAAGATTTCGATATTTTCATTTGAAATGGCGAAAGGCATACCACTAGCAGTAGTAAGCTCAGAAAATATTCTTGTATTCACTTCAACAGTTTCTTCATCTGCCAAAACATCCACACTTTCTATATCTGCAAATTCTTTGAGATAATCATAGTTCGCGATGTTCTCACTAAGAAATTTATTAGCAGCATCTACTGTTTTTTGAATTTCAGCATTTGTCGCAATTAGTTTAAATTCCAACAAAGCAGTTTTACCGATAAGCTCTTTTGCGCGACCAAAATCTTTTACGCCCGGAAGTTGGATTTGAATTCTATTTTTACCAATTCTACGAATATCCGGTTCAGATACACCAAATTGATCAATACGATTTCTAATAATTTCCAAAGCTGTTTTCACTGCATCGTCTTTCTCGTCATTTGACAATTTCAAGTCAGAATAGTCTACCTCTAACAGAATTTGCATTCCACCCTGCAAATCCAATCCCAATTTCAGTTCTTTGGAAGTCCAAAAACCTGGTAAGTTAGGAACTAGAAGTGGAGCTAAGTAATATGCTGTCACCAACAAAACTACCAAGATCATTAATCCACGAATTTTTCTGTTTTTCATTAGCAATAACTCCCTTATTTAATAATATTCTTTTGGTTATGTAAGAATGATAAATACGTCATCGGACATTCATAATTTCGCAAAGCATCACGAATTATAAAAATTTAAGATTCTTTTTCACGCAAAACTCAAAAAGTAATTTATGACATCTCTAGTCAAGATTTTTGTCCGTTACTTTTAAATCCGATATTTTTATCCTCAATTTTGCCGGGAAGCTTTATCTCACCGTATTGAGCTTCAAAGTTTTTGATATTGTTTTCTAAAGTTCTTAATAGCTGTTTTGCATGCTGGGGAGTAGTAAGTACTCTGCTGTAAATCTTTGCACTTGGCAAGCCGGGCAATATTCTTCCAAAATCGATCACAAACTCGGAAGGCGAATTTGTAATCATAAAGAAATTTGAATAAACACCTTCACCAACTTCCTCTTCCAATTTAACATTTATCTTCTTTCGTTCTTTTTGCATTTTATTTTTCTCCAATTTTATTTTTGATTGCTGATTC
>DAOWES010000292.1 GCA_030638385.1 Candidatus Cloacimonadota bacterium
ACTTTAGACTTGAATTACAGGGATAAAACGTATTCGGCAAGCTGCTGGATCTCTTCTTCGCTCAGACCTGAAGTTTTACCGTGCTTGCCATTTTCATTAAAAGTCGTCAGAACGTCCTTCATTGTTGCGGCTCTGCCGTCATTAAGATAGGGAGCCGTTCTCCATACCTCTATCAGGCTCGGAGTGTCAAACGCCTTGCTTTCCTCGTTAGCATTTGCTGTGCCGACATCGTACTTTCGCTTATCGGTATAGTAAGGACCGGCATGGCATTGGAAGCATTTTGCTTTTTTGAATGTTTTTTTACCCTTCCTGGCGTCTTTACTCAGCTTGATCTTACCAGTCCACCTGCTTTTGACCATATGCGGACTAGGTAAAGGCGTAAGTGATCTTAAATATTCGTCAATCACGCGTGCGTCTTCTTCAGGGCGGACAGCGAACTGAATATATCGGATCCCGGCACGAACGGCGGTTTCAGCTTTATCACGAACACCCGTTATCATTACAGGCGGGGTTTCATGGCTTAACAGCAAACTTCGGGTGTTTTTGGGGTTACCTATACCATCGTTCAGCAGATCCCAGTTCAGCGGGTGCGGTCTGCCGTCTATCGGATGGCAGCTCGCACAGCTTTGCCACATCTGGAAACACAGCGTGGCATCATGGAAAAACATTTCGCCTTCTGTAGGTATTTTTTCTCTGATTACATAAGGTTCTCCGGCTGCAATTTTTGCTTCCACCTGCTCGGGTGCGAGGTGACGGCAACGACCATCATAGCGAGTGTCCAGACCTTTGGCTAAACTTTCTTCTCTCATTTTCTGAAGATCTTCTGATGAACAGAAACAGCGATATGCTTTATCTTTTTCTAATAATTCTTCAATATGTAGATTGTACAAATCGTTACGCTGAGATTGGAAGTAAGGTCCAAATTCTCCACCTACGTCAGGACCTTCGTCAAAATCTAATCCTACCAATTTTAGTGATCTAATTAAGTTTTCCACAGCGCCCTCTACATAACGAGTACGATCTGTGTCTTCGATGCGTAAGATAAATTTGCCACCAACTTTTTTGGCATAAAGATAGTTGTAAAGTGCTGTGCGCAAACCACCCACGTGCAAATAGCCGGTTGGGCTGGGCGCAAAACGAACTCTAATTTCATTGCTCATAATAACTCCTGTTATTTAAATAATACTTCTTAATTGCTTAAAAAAATAATTAGTTAGTTCTAAGCTTTTATTAAGAATAAATTATGTTATAATTTTTTTTCTAAGTTTTTGATTCTACTGTAAATGTCAATAGTAAAGTAAGCTCGGGTATATTGGAAAAGGTTAAGGCAGTAAAGGGTGGATGTTTTTTACACTTTTCATTATTTTACTCTTATTTTCTTACTAGCAGCTTGTTCAATTTTTTATTTTAGAAAGAATTGTCACTCTTCATTTCTTTTGATGAAGATATAGGAACAAATTTGTCAGGATGTGTGGACTTTTGAAAAAGGAGAATTTGGGACAATGTTTGGTTGTAGTTAATTAGCCGTTTTTTCGAATGGAAAGCGTACCGCTGGGATATGTGATGAGGTGGTATCTTTTTTGAAAATCAAGCTTGGCAGAGATTCTGGCTTGCAACAAAGCGTTTCTCTTTCCAATATTAAAAATAGATGTTGCTTGCTCAAAATCCAAAAAAATATTGGCAATATTTTGAGCCGCTTGTGAAAGGGAATATTCAACAATTTGAACTGAATGATTCCATCTGTCCGGCTTCACTTTTCCCGGTCGTAAATAGTAATTATCTATAATTGCGTCATATAAGCCATTTATCTCATAAATTACCTTTGTGAAATATTCTTGAGGATTATTGATGCGAAGGCGGCGATGCAAAGATATATTTAATTCATCTAAATGTTTTCTGGTGTCGGCTTCAAAAACTTTATGAACTGTTATTTCATCGGGAAAATGTTCTTTCCCGTCAGTATGAAGGGGTTGATGTAAGTCTGCTATATAGTGTGATAATGTTCCCAGCTTAAAAATAAATGCTTTTAGCGGTGTATCTAGAATGATGTGCAAAAAGGGAGGGTAATTATCTGAAAGAATTATGTCGTGTGGATTTAATAGCATGTTATTTAATTGTTCAATTTCAGATACAGTCTTCTTTATTACACAACCAAAATGATAGCCATATTCGTTTGGAGTACAATTGTAATAATGGTTTGTGAAATCTGTAAAAATTCTATCCGGTGCTTCAATTCCCAGAATTAACAATTCCTGATGTACTTGTAAGAGGTTAACAAAACTTTTCTTACATTTTTTCAGTGCATTCTGTACAATAAATTGGTGCGTTCTGCTATCCCAACTCCACATTTCATACCCCCGAGCGATTTTTTGAAATCTAATATAAACTGAAAATAACTACATTTATGAGACAGTTGCAAATGACAGATATAGGTGCTGTTATAGCAAGAGATTTTTAGCGGATTAACTAATTACGAATATCCCTCATTCGGCTGTTGTTGTCCTCACCTGCAACTTCCCTCATCCTACTATCCTTCTCCCGCTTTACGGGCGAAGGAACATGAGAGTAGCAGGAAAAGTAAAATAATCCTCCGGATTATTAAGATGGGATCGAAATCGTTTTGCTGAAGCAAAGCCGATTCTTAGCAAAACGATCTCGGCATTTTTTTTTATTGCCTTATTTAATCAAATTCTCTTTTTTGTCGATATGATAGAAAAAATTAGAGAAAAAAGATTGATTCGTAAGGGTCAAAAGTTACTAGCCACAGGAAAGCTGGAACAAGCATACAAGTGCTTTGAGAAAGCAGTGATGTTAAACAATTCCATTGATAATTTATTTTATTTAGGATTAGCTTTGATGTCGTTGTCGAAATATGAGGAAGCGAAAAAGTATTTTTCAGAAGTTCATGAACAGAACTCGGAAAATGAGCTTAATGTATTATCGATGGCAGAATGCAATATGATGCAGAGAAACTGGTTGTCGGCGGAGAATCGTTACCATGATTTATGCAAATTGTATCCGCGTAACGAAGCGTATCGAAGTTATATGCAAAGAGCTCAGGATGTAGTTGTTCGTGAAAAATATGTGATAGGCAGAGAACTTTTTGCTAAGGCCGAGAAAGCATTATTTGAAAAAAAGAATAAAGAAG
>DAOWES010000305.1 GCA_030638385.1 Candidatus Cloacimonadota bacterium
AAACCAGGATTGGGTACAAAATGTTGTTGCTGGTGATTATCAGAACTGGATTGATAAAAATTATGTTTAGCATGACTAATGAAAAAGAAGAAATAAATAATGAAGATTGAAATAATTGATTTTGACATTAAGGGAGATGAAAGAGGCTTTCTAATAGCCTTGGAAGAAAATAAAAATATCCCGTTTGATCTTAAACGAATTTATTATATATTCGGAACCAAAGAGAATATTAGACGAGGTTTCCATGCTCATAAGCAACTCAACCAAGTTGCAATATGCTTGAGTGGAAGTTGTAAAATGCTGATGGATGACGGAGTTGAGAAAAAAACTATACTTTTAGATACTCCCGAACAAGGGCTTCTGATAAGAAAAATGATCTGGCATGAAATGTTTGATTTTAGTAAAGATTGTGTATTATTGGTTTTAGCTTCGGAATTATATGATGAAAATGATTATATTAGAGATTATAATAAATTTATAAGGTTAACAAGAAAGAATGGAGTTAAAAATAATGAGACAACCACAATTTGGTAATTATTTAGAAGAATTTAAGGTTGGAAGTGTTATTAATCACACAGCGAGAAAAACGATACTTGAAAGTGACAATAACTTATTCACGTTACTTACAATGAATCATCATCCTGTTCATCTTGATGTGGAATATTGTAAAAAACATCCTCATGGGAAAATATTAGTTGTAGGGACGCTCGTTTTTAGTCTTGTTGTAGGTTTTACTGTTGCAGACATTAGCGGAAAAGCTATTGCCAATTTAGATTATGAAAAAATAAATCATGATGGTCCTGTTTTTATTGGAGATACTCTTCATGCAGAAACAGAAATTTTAAAAGTAAGAGAATCAAAAAGTAAGTCAGATCGTGGAATAGTATACGTTGAAACTAGAGCTTTTAATCAAAAGAATGAAAAAGTTCTGACATTTAGAAGGCATGTATTAATTACTAAAAGAAATGTTTAATAGAAGTTTTCATTTTATTCCTGCTCATAAAAAGCACCTTTTTATAAAATTAAAAGATCTGAACTCTGATCATTATCTATTTGATTTGGAAGATGCTGTGCCGGAAAATCTTAAGATCGAATCCAGAGATAATTTATTAGATTTTTTTTCTAAGAATTCTACAAAAAATTGTTGGATTAGAATAAATGATATAAATTCTAAACAATTTCAAGATGATGTGGAACTAATAAAAAAGATTGAGGCGATTGGTGTCGTTATTCCAAAATACCAAATAAACGAATCTTCTTACAGTGAATTAGGAAATTACAGAAAAATATTAATTATCGAAGATTTGAAAACTTTAAATGGAATTGCTAATGCTAAACTTCCTTATAACACATTTGGTTTGGGCTTGGGATTGGAAGATATGCTTTCAATATTTACTCAAAAAAATGATGTAATAAAACCATTAATAGATGATATTAAACTTCAATTTGTGAAAAGTGTAAAAATTAATGATGTTAAAGCTATTGATGGAGTATTTACAAATTATAAAGATACAGAATCTTTTTGTTGTGATTGTGCGGAAAGTGTATCTTTTGGATTTGATGGTAAATTTAGTATATATCCTACTCAAATAGGGATTATTAATAATAGTTACAAGATTGATGAAAATTCTATAAAGTGGGCAAGAAAGATTGTAGCTTTATGTCAGAGCAATTCTTTGCCTGGATATCAAATTATTGATGGTGTTTTGATTACACCACCAAAGTTGGAAAAAGCAAAAACGATTCTTAAATCGATTGGAGAGTAATCATGGGAAATTATTTACTAAGAAGTTTAATGTTTGTACCAGGTCATAATGAAAGGCTAATGAATAGTGCATCACGATCAAAGGCTGATGTTTTATTATTTGATATAGAAGATTCGGTGCAACCGGTTGAGAATAAACAGAATGCAAGAGATATGATAAAATCTTCTATAGAAAAAGGTATGTTTAATAGTCGAATTATTTTTCCAAGAGTAAATGATAGAGAAAGTGGGCAATTGTTAAAAGATATTTATCAACTAACAATCCATGGAATTACAGGATTTATGTATCCCAAAGCTCATAAAGGGGAAGATATCTACTTTTTTGATAAATTGCTTGAAACTATCGAATATGAAAAAGGTTTTGAAGTTGGTACGTTCAAGATAATTCCACTTATTGAGACTGCAGCAGCAGTACTAAATGCACAAGAAATATGCCAAGCTTCAAAACGGGTGGTTGCAATAGCTTTTGGTTGTGAAGATTTTGTCGCTGATCTTGGCGGTATTCATGATCATAAAGGGCAAAGTCTATTTACTCCAAGATCAATGATTGCGATGGCTGCTAAGGCTAATAATGTTGTTCCAATTGATACGGTACATATTAATGTTCATGATTTAACAGATTTAGAAGAAAATCTTATTTTGGCTAAAAAACTTGGTTTTGAAGGAATGTTGGTTCTAAATCCAAAAGAGTTACCTTTGGTTCATCGTTATTTTTCTCCAACTAAAAACGAAGTAGATGAAGCAGAAGAAATGCTTCGACTTTCTGAAGAGGCTAAAGAAGCTGGTAAAGGTGTTGCAATAATGAATAAGAAATTTATAGGACCACCTATGGTCATTAGTGCTCATAAAACATTGAATAAAAGTAAACTTATTCAAAAAAGGTAAATAATATGAAAAAGATAATTATTTTAGGTGGTGAGGGAAACGGTGGAGTTGTTTCTGCTTGTATTGTGGATATGAATAGGCGATATGACAATCATGAATATAAAGTAATGGGTTTTTTA
>DAOWES010000164.1 GCA_030638385.1 Candidatus Cloacimonadota bacterium
ATATGAAGAAGAAGATAAGAAAAGATATCGAAAAATGTCTAAAAAAACTTCAAATAAAGTTCAATAAAAATTTTACGGTCGAGATTCCTAAAAACGAATCTTATGGCGATTTTTCTTCAAATATAGCACTTATTAGTGCCGAAATGAATAACCTTAAACCGGTCACTATTGCCAATCGCATCATAAGTGCTTTTGAAAATAATGATGATTATATTTCTGTAACAAAAGCAGGCCCCGGGTTTGTAAATTTTAAATTAGCAAACAACCTTTATCATGAAGAGCTGAAAAAGATCCATAAAGAGAAAAACACTTATGGTTCTTCTAATTATGGTAAAATGAAAAAAGTTATCCTGGAATATGTTTCAGCAAATCCAACCGGGCCTCTAAATATTGTTAGTGCCAGATCTGCAGCTTATGGAAACACATTGCATCACATTATGAAATTTGTGGGATTCGATCCCTTTAGTGAATTCTACATAAATGATGCCGGTAACCAAGTAGATATTTTGGCCGAATCATTGGAACTAAGATACAGAGAGTATCATGGTGAAGAAATTGGTGAATTTCCTTTTGATGCATATCATGGTGAATACATCAAGGATCTCGCTGCCCAACTTGCTTTGGAAGAGGGTAGAAAACTTTTTCATCTAGGTGAAAAAGATCGTTTGGAAAGAATGAAAAACTTTGCCTTGGCAGCTTTACATTCAAATCAAATAGCCAGTTTAGAAAGTTTTGGCGTAAAATTTGATAATTGGATGTCTGAACGCCGTTTGCGTCATGAAGGTGTATTGGAGGAGGCGCTGAGTTATTTGGCGGAAGCGCATGTTACCTTTGAACAAGATGACGCTATATGGTTTGCCTCTACCAAATTTGGCGATGAGAAAGATAGAGTATTAATAAAATCGGATGGTAATCCAACTTATTTGGTACCGGATATAGCCTACCATCTCACCAAATACCACCGTGGTTTCGATTATATCATCGACGTACTTGGCCCCGATCATCATGGTTATGTGCCAAGACTAAAAGCTGCGCTTAAAGCGTTGGATATGCCGGAAGATAAACTCGAAATAATCTACCTGCAGCATATAAATCTTATCGAAGATGACGAAGTCGTAAAAATGTCTAAGCGTGCCGGAAAAATCGTTACCTTGGATGAATTAGTAAGTGAAACAGGAAAAGACGCGGCGCGTTTCTTCTTCCTAAATAGAAAACCAAACGCTCACCTTAATTTCGATCTGAGTTTAGCAAAATCCAAAACTAATGAAAATCATGTTTATTACATCCAGTATGCTCATGCTCGAATTAGTAGTATTCTCAAGAAAGCTAGAAAATCCAAATATTCTATTAAGAAATTTGATAAGAGCTTACTTTATATGTTAGATGCCAACGAGGAACTTAGCTTAATCAAAAAAATGGTTAACCTAAATGATCTTTTGGAAAATATCGCAGAATCTCGTGAACCGCATAAATTAGCGACTTACACTCATGAATTAGCTGGTTTATTCCACAAATATTATTCAAATTCCACTATTATTGATGATGAGAATAAAGATCTAACGCAATGCCGATTGTATCTCATTTGGTCTGTTAAATGCGTGCTCGCAATTTGCTTAGAGCTAATGGGGATTTCAGCACCGGAAAAAATGTAAATTATAGAAATGATATAATAAATTTGCTTTTCTGGTTTAGATGAATCTAATTTTATCTGAAAGAAAAGCATTTTTTTTTGTAACCGATTTTAGATCCTGCGTTAGTTACATAACAAGATTAAATTAATAATCCGAATAATGCTTAAATTATTCAGAAAATCATCCCATAAATTGAGGTCAAAAAATATGGAAAAAATCGTCATCTTATCTGATACGCATAATAATCAGAAATTATTTCGACAAGGATTACAAAATGAAACCGGAGTGAAGCATGTTTTTCATTTAGGTGATAATTACGAAGACCTGAATGATAATTTTGATCTTACGGAAAATGTAATTATTCATCGTGTTCCGGGAATCTTTCATCCCGGATATTCCGATAAAACGTTACCCTCAAGTTTAGATATCGATATTCTTGGTTGGAAGCTAATACTTGTGCATGACATAAAAGATTCGGTAAAGAAAAGAGAAGGTCGCGATATCATCTTTTATGGGCATACTCACAAAGCTACATTTTATGAAAAAAACAACAAATATTATCTGAATCCCGGACACTTAAAAAAAGAGTTCGATAGAGGAATAAAAGCTTCTTATGCAGTAATGGAAATTGATGAAAATAAAATAAGCATAAAATTCAAATATGTAGATGGAATAGTATTCCAAGAAAATTTTATTAGCCGCAAAGGGCAATAGGAGGATAGATGACAATTGAAGAAATTAACCAAAAAGTAATTGAAAAGAGTGAAATAATCGACCAGCTTAACGCTGAAATTTCTAAAGTAGTTGTGGGACAGCAGTATATGCTGAAACGCATTCTAATTGGCTTATTGGCAGATGGTCACATTTTGTTGGAAGGTGTTCCCGGTTTGGCAAAAACATTAGCAATTAGCACCGTCTCCAAAACCATCAATTCCACTTTCAAGCGTATTCAATTTACTCCTGATTTACTTCCTGCCGACTTAATTGGCACATTGATTTATAATCAAAAAACTGCTGAATTTTTTGCCAAAAAAGGACCTCTCTTTGCAAATTTCATCTTGGCAGATGAGATAAACCGTGCCCCCGCAAAAGTGCAATCTGCACTCTTGGAAGCGATGCAGGAACGCCAAGTTACTATCAGCGACAAAACCCACAAACTCCCCAAACCATTTCTGGTAATGGCTACTCAAAACCCACTTGAGCAAGAAGGAACATACCCACTTCCGGAAGCGCAAGTAGATAGATTTATGCTCAAAATCATCATCGATTATCCCTCCCGAGAAGAAGAGAAACTTATCTTAGATCGAATGATTCGAGATGATGAAATTATGGTAAATAAGATTCTGCATCCGGACGATATAATCGAAATGCGTGAGATCATCAAAGATATCTATATAGAAGAGAAGGTAAAAGAATATATTCTCGATCTGGTATTTGCCACAAGAAACCCGGAGAAATTTGAAAATCTGAAAGATATGAAAGACCTCATCGAATGTGGAGCTTCTCCTCGTGCAACCATCTATCTTGCCCGTGCTGCCAAAGCTCACGCTTTCTTGGATCATCGTGGTTACGTAACTCCGGATGATATAAAAGCAATCGGCAAAGAGATCTTGCGTCACCGTATTATTCTTACTTATGAAGCAGAAGCAGAACAGATTTCTCAAGAAGATATCGTGAACAGATTATTCGATGAAATTGAAGTGCCGTAACTGAAAATTCGAAATCGGTAAACTGAGATGAATCGAAAGCTCTTTTATTTCAGTAAGTTACAGGATACTTCGACTCCGCTCAGTATGACAGGTTTCATCAAATTTGAAATTAATTACAGAATCATAGAATGATGGAGGCGTTGCCAAACAGCGTCTCGGCCAATGATAATTTTTATCCAAAAATAGATGAATATTTTATGGTAAATTATTATAATTTAACAGGTACTTAATAAACTATGAATACAACAGAAATAATAAAGCGCATAAGAAAAATTGAGTTAACAACCAGAGATCTTGTTTCAGAGATGTTCTCGGGCGAGTATCACAGTTTATTCAAAGGGCAAGGTTTGGAATTTTCGGAAGTTCGTGCCTACCAGGATGGCGATAGTTTCCGACAAATAGATTGGA
>DAOWES010000147.1 GCA_030638385.1 Candidatus Cloacimonadota bacterium
ATCATTAGCAGTTAAAGTAGCAGTTAAACCGCTTGCAGCCTTAACACCCACATTGCGAAAGTTAATATCAAGAGAAAATGACTGCCCGAAAGTTGCTTCACCATTAATCTCATAGTTCTCAATCACAACATAAGATTCTTCACTTTGCACAACTTCTATTAACTCTATAACTGGCTCTCTGTTTTGAGCTGTAATAACAAGTTTTACATTTCCGGGAATAGTAAATGCCTTAAAATTAAGAGTAGCAGAACCTGTTTCATCAGCCAATACTGTACCATGAATTTTTCCATCCCTTGTAAGAGATATATAAGAATATGGATCAGCTAAAATGTTAATGCTATTTACGCCGGGATTAATAGTAGCTGGATAGTTTACATTATTTTCAGAAGGAACGCCAATATAGGCACTCAAAGAGGGATCTCCCATCAAAGAATATATTTCCCAATAATAATCGGTAAGATGTGAACCTGCTTCTACAACCGCAAAGTTTCCATTAAGTATCATCTGACCTGCTGTAGTAAACCAATCTGAAAATGGTTCATTATGCTCATGGAATAATCCGTCATAAACGCCAATACCGGTTTGTTCATAATAAACACTATCAGCCTTTATTGGACCTGCCCCAACAGCCCACCAATAATCTTCATCCCAAAAAGTAACATTGGTTCCACCGATATACCCGATAGCTCCTTGATCTTCTGCGCGTAACCAAGCTTCACCAAAACAAGTTTGTTCTTCAAATTTATTTGTTAAACAGCAATTTCCTACTACAAAAGGATATTGGTGAATATTGCCTAAAGCATTGATATTGGAAATCCCAAAATATGGATCAGACCAGCTATCGTGTGCACCATGTGCAGAATAATTAAGATAACCAACCCCATTAGCAACATCAGAAATAATCTCAGCATCGCTGGAACCGGAAGCTGGATAAAAATATGTGTGTGACTCAATATCATGCTCCGAATTGAAATAGTTTTGAATACCATAATTAATAGCACCATTACCATTAATAGCCGCAAGGTCATACTTATCCTCAACTCCGGCAATCATTACAACTTCGCCGAGATAACTTGGGTCGGGCATCTCAAATTTTTCATATTCCAATATTTTATCAATCTGTGGTTGAAGTTCACTTGTATTATTTGCACTAAAACGACCATAATACATTTCAGGTAGGAAGTCCGTTCCGTCCAATTTCACATAATCTAAATCTGTTTTATGAGAGAAAGGTGAAATCTTAGTAATTGAGCCATCATAAGCCGGAATCTGTAACACATCACCAACAAAGAGAATAAATGAAGGTGCAGGATTTTTAGCTGTTGCATTATCATATAAATATTGAAGAAAAGCTTTAATCTCTACATTAGTTGAACCAATCTCATCTGTGTAAGCGGTAATTACGTTAAATCCTTTTTCAATTTTCCATTCAATAAAGGGAGCAAGTTGAGTTTCAAACATTGGATCTGCAATGATAATATAACTAACTGGATAATTTGTCATTTCATCACGATCTGAAGAGTAATTGAAAACAGATTTACGATAAGCACCTTCGAAATATGGTGAGTAGTTTTTTGCTTTATGATAAGCTGTTTGTTCATAATCTGCATCAGAAAATTCGACACTAATGCTTACATCATTATAAATCTTAATAGAATTTGAAGCAGGGTTGTATTTAATTGGCTCATAAATAAGAGTAAATAAACGAGTACCGCGCATAATGCCAAGTTCTTCCACCCTCACAATCGGTGATTCGTTGAAACTGCGCTTACTATAAGTTGCTTCATTAATAACAAATTCAATATCTTGAGTATTGGCTAATTTTGATACCGGTGCTTGAGCAGGGATAATTTTATGTGCACCTAATACTTTTTCTTTAACAGTATAATTAATAAGATTTGCTGATACTTTTGCACCCAAAGGAACTTCAATTATTTTTCTAATTGCGGGTAATTTAGGTTCACCAAGTTCCGTTGTGTGAGTATAGCCTGCAATAGATAAATTTGAGAAGACACCTCTATCGGTATTAGCATCTTCATAATTAATTTTTTCAAAAGCAAAATTAGCAGTAAAGCCAGAACGATTATTTGAAGTAAGTTCCAAATTATTGGAAAACCCTAATTCGATAGTTTGACTTGCAAACAACATCAATGAACTAAATGTAATAATTAATAAAAGTAATTTTTTTTTCATTAAATCCTCCTGTTATAATATTTTCTATATGTATTATGCAAATATGGTTCCAACTAACAAATAAAAATAGTTTTTCTACTAATATATATTTGGCCATGCTAAATAATTTGACAAAATTCTATCGTCTTAAGAATCTCTATCCAGCTAAAATAGCTATTTGAAGCAAATTAAGCAATAGTAAAGAATAGATTATTCATAACCGTCTGAGGAAAATTTGACATATAGAATAGTTCTTTATTTTCTTTGATTTGTACTTTTATAAACTAATATCCAAAAGGAGTAAAGTAAATTGCCTATACGATGTGTACGGTGTTTACAAAATAATATGGCAATTTATAGATTATTAGCAATTGATTATGGCGAAGTTAGAGTTGGAATTGCCTTAAGTGATCCACTTAGAATTATTTCAAAACCCTATATTGTTCTTTCCAATAATGAAAACTTACTTGAAGAGATTCAAAAAATTATTCGGAAAGAAAGTGTTGGTAAAATTATTTTAGGATTACCACTCAATCTTCAAGGAGAAGATTCAAAAAAAACTATTGAGGTTAGAGAATTTAAACAGACGTTAGCAGATTTCATTGATATTCCAATAGAGTTCTATGATGAGCGTTATACAACATCCGAAGCGACAGATGTACTTAAAAAGATGGGCTATGATTCCAAGCAAAGACGAAAAGTGATAGATATGATGGCTGCTTCGATAATTCTAAAAAGTTATATGGACGATACAAAATGAAGCAATTTCTAGCAACTTTTGCTTTGATTTTTTTTACTATTTTATTTTATTGGGCTACATTACTAATCACACCTAACGATATTGAAGAGGAGTATTTTAGGATCAAGCGAGGAGAGTCGGCAGGTTCGATAGCAAGAAGATTAGCCCAGGCTGATATCATTTGTTCAGAAAAGATCTTTTACTATTATACTCGTTTAACAAATTCGGCCGGTCAGCTGAGTTATGGATTATATAAATTTGATGGTAAAATAAATATAACTGATGTTTTAGAGAAAATCAAACAAGGTAAAGTTCAATTAAAAAAGATTACAATCCCGGAAGGTATGAGCATTGCCAAAACTATTACAAAATTAACTGAAAAAAACTTTGGATCAAGAGACAATTTCATGAAATTATCCTATGATTCTGATTTCATCAAGCAGCTTACCGGTTTTAATTTAACTAGTTTAGAGGGTTTTTTATATCCGGAAACATATTACTTTCCCGAAACAGCTACCGAAGAATATGTATTGAAAACGATGGTCGAAATGTACTTTTCTCAAACTAAAGAGTTAGATTTTATCTCTTATTACAATTTAGATTATTATCAAATAATAACTCTTGCTTCGATAGTAGAGATGGAAGCAAGAATACAGGACGAAAAGCCATTAATTGCCAGTGTCTATCTTAATCGGCTGGAAGTAGGCATGAAACTCCAAGCGGATCCAACCGTCTCTTATATTCTAGCGCAAAAGGGTAAAAAAAGGAAAAAGATCTACTATAAAGATTTAAAAATTGAATCTCCATATAATACTTATTTATATGAAGGATTACCACCAACCCCCATTTGTAGTCCTTCCAAATCTGCCATTGAGGCAGTTCTCAAACCCACAAATTCAGATTATTTTTTCTTCTTTGCCAGTGGCGGAGGAAAGCACTCATTTTCTCAAACATATAGTCAGCATTTATCAAAGCAAAAGGTTATAAATAACTAATGGAACACAAAATATTTCTAGATTTAGCAATTATTATTTTTTTATCAAAGGTGTTAGGAGCTATTTCACGTAAATTCCGGCAACCACCTGTAATTGGAATGTTACTTTTAGGGGTTGTGTTAGGACCAACTGTATTAAGCTTAATCAAACCGGATGAAATCATTCTTTGGATCGGAAAGGTCGGTGTACTTTTCTTGTTATTTGAAGCTGGCTTAGAAACTGACATTAAGCAAATTAAACGAGATTCAAAGGAAGCATTAGCTCCTGCAATAGGTGGAATTATTTTGCCCTATGCTTTAGGATTTGGCTTCTCATATTTGCTAAACCCAAATATTTTTCAAGCTTTGATTGTGGGAATAATCTTCACCGCTACCAGTGTGAGTGTGAGTGTAATGACACTACTGGATTTGGGGAAATTGAAAAAGATGGAAGGTAGATGCATCGTTAATGCAGCTATCATTGATGATATTGTGGGAATTCTTTTATTAACGATTATATTTGGCATAACAAGCAATATTGAAGAATCAAACGCAAATCTTTTTATTCAGTTGGGTAAAATCGTGCTCTTTTTTGTACTCACAATTGGTGGTGGATATTTTTTATTGAAACCTTTCTTTTTTAATCTGAAAAAGCTATTATTAGATAATGTCGTAATTTCATTAGCAGTTGCCGTAGTAATGTTATATGCTTGGTTGGCAGAAGCCACAGGTCTGGCAGCAATCACCGGTGCATATTTCGCCGGACTATTTGTGGGACAAACAGAGTATAAGCACAAAATAAAAGAAGACATCTCATTATTAGGAAAATCATTTTTTGTAGATGTTTTTTTTGTTGGAATTGGATTGGAGTTTAATCTCTTTGATGTAAAAACAGAACCATTAGTGTTGCTTGGCTTTACTATTTTGGCAATTTTAGGAAAAATTGTCGGCAGTGGAATTGGTTCAAAAATAAATGGTTTTGATACTGTACGTTCATTGCGTATTGGATTTGGAATGGTTCCACGTGGGGAAGTTGCATTAATTGTGGCAAATATGGCTTTGGCAAGAAATCTGATAACTGCCGACATACTCTCTGCCACAATTATCATGGTAATTTTAAGTGCTATATTTACTCCAATTATGTTAAAGTTTAGCTTTATCAAACTTGGCAGAAAAGGCTTTAAATTACAAGAAGAACAACAAAATAAGTAGAAACAGTTATCATATAGGAGGCAAAATGTGGAAGGACATTATCGATGAAGATTTGATTGTGATAAATCCTCAAGTTAAAAACAAAGATGAGTTATTTGAGGGTATGGTAAATCATGTATATGAGCGCGATTATCTAAAAAACCAAAAAAGATTTCTCTTAGCATTAAAAAAACGAGAAAAAATATCTAACACAGAGCTTATTCAGGGTGTAGCACTTCCACATGCTCGCAGTGATTTGGTCGAAAAGATGTTTCTATGTCTTATCATAATTAAAGATGGTATTGATTTTGGAAATCCGGATATGGGACCTGTGCAGATAATTTTCTTTTTTGGATGTACCGAAGCACAAAACAAAGAGTATTTACAACTCTTGGCTAAATCTTCACGTTTACTTAAAAATGATGATTTTAGAAAAAATTTGCTTACCTGTAATTCCCCAAAAGAAGTTCTCGACATACTTATGAAGTATGATGATGAAGAGCAAAGTACTGAACAAGACGGACATCATCTTCTTGTCTTAACTTTGCAAGATACCGATAACGTACCGGAAGTTTTAGAAGCAATGGTAGAAATTGGAATCACAAATTCTTCGATTGTAGATTCAACATCAATGGCTAGAAAAATGGCCTATGAAATGCCGGTTTTTGCAGGCTTAAGTTATATGGCGCAAGGAAA
>DAOWES010000309.1 GCA_030638385.1 Candidatus Cloacimonadota bacterium
ATCGGCAAAGAGAATCGCTTGGGGACAGTATCTTCCCAATATCATATTTAACGGTTCATGTTTTTGGCTAAATCCCAATCCTTATAACAACTTGGAAGAGGAAGTGGGGAATGATTGGACTGTTGGTATTGTGGCTGAGATGGAACTATTTGGTTGGAATAAACGTGGTTTCAATTTGGCAAAAGCAGAACATCGCAAGAAAGCTGCCGAATATGAGTTGAAAGAGGCACAAGAGCTGATTTCCATGCAAATGATTCAAGAAAAATATAAGCAAGAAGAAGCTTTGAAGAAAGTTGTGCTGACAAATACCGGTGTGCAGCAAGCTAAAGAAAACTTACAGGTTACAAATGATAAATTCAAAGAGGGATTGGCAACTTCGTCGGCTGTGTTAGATGCTCAGACATTGTGGCAAAAAGCTGTTTCGGAAAACATTGATGCCAAAACAGAATATCAAATTCAAAATACAAGATTGCAAAAAGCTTTAGGCTGTTTATAGGAGAATATTATGAATAAAATGATTATATCGGGATTAGTAGCAATTATCTTTATGGTTGGTTGCACCCAAAAAATAGAAGAAAGCTCAGTAAATAAGATAGAGAATATAGCTGTTATTACCGCAAGTGTAGAAAGTTATCTCCCTTCAAAAAAATATAGTGGAGCAATGCAGGCAAACCAAGAGGCAAATTTAGGTGCAATGTTACCCGGTAGAGTGGAGAAAATCTTCAAGGAAATTGGAGAAGATGTGCAGAAGGGTGATTTAATTGCAGAACTTTCCGGAGAGTTTCTAGCTCAGGCAGAGATTGAGTATAAAACTTATAAAAAGGATTATGAGAGAATGAGCCGATTACACGAAAAAGGTTCAGTGTCAGAATTAGATTATGATCATATCAAAGCAAAATATGAAGCTACAAAAGAGAAATATGAGATGGTGAAAAAGAGTACAGAAATTAGAGCTCTTTTTAACGGAACAATTGCCGATTTAATGGTGAATGAGGGTGAAAATTATTTGTTTGTGCCATCTTTGGAAATAGGATATTCTCATACTCCCGGTATAGTGAAGCTTGTGAATACAGATCAGATCAAAATCGAAATTGATGTGAATGAAAAAGATATTTCAGATATTAAGATTGGTCAGAAAGCTACCATTACCGGCGATGCTTTTGTCGATGAAACATTCGAAGCAGTTGTCTCTAATATCAAACCAACTCTCTCTCATCTCACCAGATCAGCAACAGTAGAGCTTAAACTTAATAATTCAGATCATAGGATTATGCCCGGAATGTTTGCGCATGTTGAACTTTATTTCCCTTTAAAAGAAGAAGTGATGATCCCGCGTCAGTGTATTTCCAAACTAAATGGAACGGGCGAGAGCTTTGTATATATCATCGAGGATAATGTCGCTCATCGTCGTGTAATAAAGATATTAGCAGATTTATCTGATGTGGTGGCAGTGGCAAATGTGAATGTGGGTGAGAGGGTTGTTGCTGAGGGGAAAACGAAGATTTTTGACGGCGATAGTGTAAGTGTTAAATAGGAGTAAGTTATGAGATTACCAGAAATAGCGGTGAAGAAACCGATCTTTATCCTAATGATATTTATTGCTATCCTAATATTTGGGGTAGTAGCAAGAACCATGATTCCGGTGGATGTGCTACCGGATATCGAGATGCCAATGCTTACCGTTATCACTATCTATCCCGGTGCTAGTGCAGAAGAAGTGGAAGAACAAGTTACAAAAAATTTGGAGAAAACGTTAGCCGGAGTAACTGATTTAAAAAGCATTACTTCCAAATCGAAAGAGAATGTATCGCTGATCGCACTGGAATTTAATTATGATGCGGACTTGGATGAATCGGCTAATGGTGCACGAGATGCTTTGGAACTGGAAAAGCAAAAACTACCGGCGGGAGCCAAAAGCCCATTTATTTACCGTGTGAATAGTAGCATGATGCCTGTGCTGATATATGCAGTGGAGGCGGAAGAAAGTTATTATGGGATAGAAAATATCATCGATAATCAAATTAGTAATAAGCTAAAAAATATCTCCGGGGTAGCCTCGATACTGACAATTGCTGCGCCGGAACGTGAGATTAAGGTAGAAGTAGATCCATACAAATTGAAAGCTTATAATCTTAGTATAACAAAAATTTCAAAAATATTGGAGACGGAAAATATCTCAATTCCCGGTGGCAATATCAAAGTAGGAAATTTTGATTTGGCATTACGTGTTCCGGGAGAATTTGAAAGCATTGAAGATATTAAAAGAATCGTACTCACTTCTTTCAATGGTAAGATAATCAGAGTGGAAGACGTGGCTGAGGTGATTGATGGCTTTGAAGAGAAAGATATAGTTTGCCGCTCAATGGGACGTAGAAGTGTGGTGCTGATGGTGCAAAAACAATCCGGTTCCAACACATTGGAAGTGGCTGAGGCGGTGAAAGCTGAGGTTAGAAAAATAAATAAATCACTTCCTACAGATGTGAAAATAACTCAAGTTATGGATGCTTCTGAGTTGGTTTCACACTCAATTGATAACCTTTCAAAAACCATTATATGGGCTTCCCTTTTCGTGATTCTGGTTGTGTTCTTTTTCCTACGTGAAGTAAAAAGCAGTCTTATCGTAATTCTTACAATCCCATTTTCACTAATTACAGCTTTTATCTTTATGTTTCTTGCAGATTATTCTGTGAATGTTTTCTCTTTGATGGCGCTGGCAATTGCCATTGGTATGGTGGTGGATAATACGATAGTTGTATTTGAAAATATTAAGCGTCATATCGATAATGGTGAACGTCCAATGCAGGCAGCAATTTTTGGAACAAGCGAGATGGGAATGGCTATCAGCGCCTCTACTCTCACAACTATTGCCGTATTCTTACCAATGGTATTTATCGGTGGCGTTGTCGGCGTACTTTTTAAGCAGTTGGCAATTCTTACTTCAATAACCTTGCTAGCTTCATTGTTCACAGCTCTCACGCTTACTCC
>DAOWES010000246.1 GCA_030638385.1 Candidatus Cloacimonadota bacterium
ATCGTTTTTGTCGAAATCGTTCTTGTCGAAATCGTTTTTCTGCGAAAAGCCGATTCGTAAAAGCCGATTAGTAGATCTCGTTTTTCTTCGAAAAGCCGAATCTTAGCTGATTCGTAGCCGAATTAGATATCGTTCTTCACTTTGTTCAGAGCCGAATCTTAGAAGGAATATAAGAGTAGCAAGAAAATCTTTAGTGATTCGTATTGTTAGTTATTAATAAATCTAATTTGTCTGTGCCCATCTGTGTTAATCTGTGTCTATCTTGATCAAGCATTTACCTTCATAATTCACTTAATTTTCAGCACTCCATAATTCCCATCAAAGCCGGCCGGTTCAAAGCTAAAGTTATCATTTTGCACAGCTAAAATATTTGCAATCAGCTTTTCATCGATACTACCGGCCAATTTTTCTGCGAGTTTTGTATCTTGCCAAAGAGCTATTTCAGAAGGGAAAAGTTTCATAACTTGGCCAAAGCTTTTCAGCACACTTTTTGAAGCTGGATTTTTTATTCCCAAAGAGGCAGCCACCACCTCTACCAAGGGGATCAAATGCATATATTTACGTTCGGTAGGAATAATTTTATCATCAGTTAATTGTTGGCAACGCTCGCTTACGCCGAGATTCATCTTTTTCCCACAAATCGGGCAAATAAGATCTTTTGGAATTTCATCAACAAAAATAACACAATCTTCATGACCTGCTCTATTGGCACGATGTCCGGTGTGATAGAATCTTCCCTCTTGCGGATTGAACTCAGCAGTGAAAGCAATCTTATTTTCTCGTAACGAACTGATAATTGCCGGATAACTAAGCGCCTTACTATCGATTACAGTAAATTCTCGACCAATGCGGTTAATTGCCGCGCTATGACAATCACTATTGGAAATCATTGTAAGTTCTGCCAACTCGGGAATCTGCTGCAACATTTTCGGATCTGCGCTCAAGCCGGTTTCGATAATGCGAATATTTGATAAAAAATCCCCATAAAATTCAGCAATTTGCTGCAAATTGTTTTTACTTCCAAATATACCTTCCGGTGTGACGACATGCGCCGGTATAATTTCGATAAGTGGATCAATGGCGGCAATTTCAAAAAGCTGATCTTGCAACTCCGTTTGTGAATTACTAACAACAAATGGTCGCCCAATTGTGTTTTTCATCTTCCATTTATCCATAAGTTTTTGCATTTTTTCAATTGCAGAAAAATCCGGGAACAATATCACGTGGTGAGCGATTGTTTTGTTTTTATAATCAGCTAATTTTGTAGAAAAGATCACCTCAGTCTGTAACAAAAAATTCTTCGAATCACCCGGCAAAGAATATAATCCCTCCGCTGATTCATTTAGTAAACTGTGTAATTCTTTGGTTCGCCGTGGCAGCAAACAGTCACCGGTTCCAAAAACATCAATACCTTTCAGTTTCATTGTTTTAGAAACATCTGATAATTCGATCTGCCCCACTCCACCAGCGTAGCCCGAATGTGAGTGTAAATCTATAGCTAATTTCATAATATTTTTTCCTTCATCGTTTCACACCCTCAAGGGAGTGAATTAGTGATCTTAAATCAATCACTCTATTTAATCTTTTCAATAATCTCGAATCTCTACATCTCATCCAAACGTTTCTGAGCTGCTGTTCCCCATTGACTGTAAGCGCCATATTTGTTTTTAACACGCTGATAGATCTGACGTGCTTTGGTAGGATTTTTCATCTCCATATAAGCTTCTCCGGCGCGAAGTTCTGCCGATGCTGCCCATTGAGTAAATTCCGAATAATTATAACCAACTTTTAAAAGCTCTGAAATTGCTTTTTCATACTCTTCCATACCATAATACGATTCACCAATCCAATATTGTGCCTCTGCTTCGGCTTCTTTATCATCCAAAATTGTCAGAACGCGCTCAAACATTTCGATAGAATGCTGATAGCGCTTATCGCGATAATGACAGAAAGCGATATCAAAAACGGTTTTACCTTTTAATCCTTCATGACCCCAGCGAGTTAAAATTATCTCATAAGCGGCAACTGCTTTTTGCCACTCTTCGATTGTCTTACACACTAAAGCAAAATTCTGAGCTGCATCAAAAGCCAACTTCCCATCTTCATCTTTCTCTATTACCGTATAATAATGATCCAATGCTTTCTGATAATTTTCTTTGGAAAAGTTTAACGTTCCAAGTTTTAGATGTGCTTGGTTGCTAAACTCTTTATTAATTGAATTTGCCACAGTAATAAAATCTGTTTCCGCAGCTTCAGTTTCTTTCTGTTTCATTTTCACAACACCACGCCAGAAATAAGCTGCAATCATCACGTCTGTATCTAAACTTTCTTTCTTTAATAATTTAGAAAATACTTTCTCGGCCCTTTGTTTATCATTCTCGATATAGTAAACACCTCTGCTAAGCATGATTTCATTTTCATCTGCTTCGGTAAGCACTTTCTTATAACTCTCTTGCAGTTTTTCCGCTTTTGGACGGTTATTAATTCTATATAAAGCCACCACATTTTCTTTGGCTAATTTCCTTATATGCTCATAACTTGCCAGCCTATCCCCCAGTTTATCAACTATTATTTTATAGTTTTCCGCTGCCAAAAGATATTCTTCATTCAAATAATGTATTTGCCCCAATTTCCAATAGTAATCAAGTTCTTGGTCATTCATCCCGATCAATTTTCCGAATGAATATTTGGCAATTTCATAAGCTTTTGTTTCAAATTGCAGATTTGCCAGTTTTGCCAAAATTCGTTCATTTTTTTCCGGAATATACATCAACATCTCTTTGGCATTTTCTTTATCATCGAGCACCAAATAATCAGCGGAAAGTTGTTCCAGAAATTCATTTGAACGTCTTTCGTGTGGTATTTGAAGCTGATACGTTATCGCTTCCGGATATCTATCCAAACTGCGTAAAATCTTGGTAAAATAGAGAATGATGTTATCAAAGCCGGCAAAACTATCTGTATTGTTTATTAAAAAAGCTAATTTATCGGCAGCCTTTTCCACATCCCCATTTTCATTTAGAACCACCGCATAATGGAAATACTCCAGCGGATTATTTAATGAGATCTCCTGCTCGGCAATCAGGTAATTTTCCAAAGCTTTCAAATCATTATCCAATTCATAATAATATTCTGCCAATTTTAGTTTAGTGAGATAATATTGCTTATCTTCAACCGCTTGATCATTTTGCAAAGCTTCAGCCCAATTAGCAGCAATTACAGCATCTTTTTTCCAATAATATTCTGCTCCCAAAAGCCTAAACTCGTTGGCAGCTTCTCCTGTTGGATTAGTTTCAAGATAGCTTTCCATCATCGTAATTACTGCAGAGTTCACCTGTCTTGTTTCCATTAATTTCACTCGAACAGCAAGCTCGGCTTTCCAACTTTGCGTTGAAATTTTTGCCATAATGTTCTTTGCTTCGTTCAGGCTTTCGGCAGATTTAACCGAATTCATTTCAAAACGATATTTGTCTGCCAATTCCAATAATATCTTTGCTTTGCGATAAGCCAAAATTCCACTATCGGCATTTTGCAATAATTGCACACTTTTCTCTTGCTCTTTCAAATCTTCTGCCAAAATTCCGGAAATACTGCTTTTCAGAATGGTTTTATCATCATTTTCCAAATAAGAATAGATGGTTGATAACAAGTTATTGAAAGCCGCTTCAAAATTCTTCTGACGATAATTTTTTAAATAATTCAGTTTTCTAATAATCTTATTAGCCAAAAACGTATCTTCAATCTTCTCTACTTCGATTTGCTCAAGTTCAGCCACTGCACTGTCATAATCTGCCAATCTTTCATCGCATAAAGCAGATTTGAATTTAGCTTTGGCAACTAATCTCTCATTATTTGAATTCATTGCAATTTGTTGGTAATATTTTTTGGCTAATGTGAAATTTCTCAAATTTTCAAAATAGATATCGCCCAAATTCATTTGCAACTTATCTCTATCGGCAAATGGAGAAGTTAATAAAGTTTTATAGGAAGCAGTTGCCAGGCGCAATTTCCCGGTTTTTTCTTGAAGCAGAGCTTGCAAATAGCCACCTTGATAAGCCAAGCTCTCATCATCTGAATAATCCAAAATATCAGAAAGTTTGGCATTGGCAGTTTCAAATTGTTCCAATTCAATAAACGCTTCCGCTACCAAAAGTTCATAATCCCCTTTCAGATCACTTTGCTTAAATACCTTTTTGTTACTTGGAAAATCCCCCGTGATTTGCTTATATTTTCCTTGTTTCAGTAAACAAAAAGCTTGTTTTGTTATGAACAAATCCAGATCTGCCGAATTATTAAATTTTCCAATAACCAAATTTAACTGTTCCAAAGCTGAGGCATAATTATCTAAATCTATATAATATTCTGCCAATTGCAAACGTAATTCCTCTTCAAATAATCGGGGGATATCGCCTTCTAATAGTTGTGCCATTTTATTGGCAGCTTCTTTCGTACCGCTTTCAGCTTCCACACGTTCAATCTTTAGTTTCACTGCTTTCCATTTGGCATTATAGGAAGCATATTCTTCCATAATTTTTCGCAGATACTCATCACCCTCTTTTGCCATATTTTCGTTATAATATGCTTTTGCAATTATAAGATAAATTTCCGGAATTAATACATTTTCAGGGTAACTAATAGCAATACGTTTACCTTGTAAAATTGCTAACTGAAACTCTCCCTGCAAATAAAAACTCTCAACATATTGTTTAAGAGCCTTCTTGGTAAATTCAGAAAGCGGATATTTGGTAATGAGTTTTTTGAAATTGGAAATCGCTTCTTCATATTTCGTATTGGATGTTTGAACTGTAGCCAAATAGTATAAATTTTTATCTTCGAAATTGCTCTTTGGATATCCGTCCAAAACACTTTGAAAAGCTTCCTCAGCGCGAATTGGTCGTTTTTTTTCTAAATAGGAACGGCCTATATAATGCCAAGCTTCTTGCGCATCATTTGAAGTTGGAGCCAATTTGATTACAGTCTCAAATTCCATTATCGCTTCATCATACAAACCTTCATTAAATTGGTATTTTCCATATTCCAGATCTGCAAATAAACTAAGTGAAATGCAGAGCAATATTATCATTAGAATCTTTTTCATTACTATCCTCCGTGGGATTATTTTGGTTCAAGAGATTTATTATTTGAAACAGTGTCAAGTGTGATAAGACTTGTATGATGGTAATTTAATGTTACGATTTTTAAAATCGCCTAATTTTGGTTCTTCGTCTGCTTAATATGAGACGAAATGGGAAAGAGGTTACCACAAAGATTTATAAGCCATCCAGAGGCTGGTAAACCTATGGCTTACACGAAGAACACAAAGAAGATATGTGAGTGTAATTTAAACAGATACAAAATTAATTTTTAGTGAACTTTGGGGCTTAGGGATTTCGTGGTGAAAAAAATATGTTACCACAAAAAGCGTTCTCGTCTTTCCACCAACAAGAGCCCTCGTCTTTCTGAGGAACTCTCCTTGCTACTACTAACGAAGAATCTACTTAAGAATTGTGCAATAATCTAACATAGACATTTCATGAGAACAACGTGAGAGAACACCTCAATGAGACGAAATGGGGAAAGAGGTTACCACAAAGACCCGAACGCACGAAGAACACAAATCTGTGCCCATCTGTGTTGATCTGTGTCTCTATTTTAATCCGCAGGATTTTATTCATTTCAGAGATAGGTTTTAACCTATCGAAAAAGTAATGCAAATTTATAGAACAAATCTAATAGCAATAAATAATAAAAATATTCCATAAGCACTTTTTAGCAATTTCGATGGAACACGC
>DAOWES010000165.1 GCA_030638385.1 Candidatus Cloacimonadota bacterium
CCCAAAAAAAAGAATACTTACCGGAATTTTCCTTGGCACTGTTTCTTTGTAAACAACGCGTGAAAATCTAACAGCTTACGATATGTTAAGTTGGGGCAATTATCTGGTATGTTCAAAAAGAAACAAAATTGAAGGTTCGGAATTAACTATCTATCAAATAAAATGTTAGAAACTCTTATTACATGAAAATAATCAAAATAGAAATCAACGGAATAAAAATGAAATATATTAAAACTTTTTTTATGGTAACTTGCATTAGCTTACTAATGATAAGTTGTGCTAACAAAAATCTGAATCAATTGAATGAAAATATTATCAAAATCACAAAAGTGGATGAAATTATACCAGCCGAGGAAGTTGATACTATTTTATTTAAAACAAAAAGAAATACTTTTGTTACGAGTTTTGCAAGGGAACAACAGTTAAAAGAGATTTCGTTAGATGGAGAGACGATCAAAAAGGTTGGTGGGAAAGGAAAAGGACCTGGTGAATTTAGTTTTATCTATTCTCTATCAGAATCTGATGATAATTATTACGTCTGTGATTATGAAAATTTTCGTCTCTCAATTTTTGACGAAAAACTTGAATTTAAGAATTCCTTTATTCTAACACATAACTACATAGATGAAGTAGTTGCCTATAAAAACCAGCTACTACTATTTGGAGATTGTTGTAAAGATGCCTACAACCAACAAGCAGAATATTATCTAAGTGATGTTTATAAAAAGGATGAAACGAGTTATAGTTATCAAAAGAGCACTATCCGCATTGAAGATTTTCCAAAATTCAATTCCGATAAATTCGTGGGAATAAACAAATCTAAAGCGTTACAAAATAAAAACATCTGTCATATTGCTTATTCATATTCTCCCAATATCATTAGTTATGATTTTGAAACAACCCAAATTAAAGAGACCAATATCAATTTTCCGGGATATATTAATCCTCTGGAAATTAACTTTAAGAAATTAAATAAATTAGGAAAAAGTAAATGGAACCTGCAATATTATCCGGAACATCTTTTTTGTTATGCCCCATATTTCTTTTGGCATGATACTATCAATAAAAGGTATATGATTCAATATCATCGCCCTTATCAAAGTATTTTAGAAGCTGAAAAAAAATCCGAAAATAGTGATAGATATATTGTTGTTTTCTTTGATGAGAATTTCCAATACTTGGAAAACTTTTATATTGATAATCCAGTGATTTATGCAGAAAATAATGAAAAAGAAACTTTTATATACACACGTACTACACCATTTTTTTATAAAAAAGATTATGAAGAGCAAGAGCAATGCTTAATTGAAATATTTAGGATGGATTAATGAAAAAAAATTCCAATATATTAAACTAATTTTCTTATTTACACAATAGTTCAAAAAACAATTTTTTAATCTCTACTCAACTGGGGTTAGAAATTTTAATTAATTAAGAAAATATTTAGATTATAAAAAAAGAGGAAACATGAAAAAAGTATACATATCAGTATTAATTCTATTGTTTTTAAGTAGTTGCAAATTTAGCGAATGGTTTCAAAAGCAAGATGAGAATACAACCAATGTAAACAAATCTTATAACATCACAGTTCCTGTTACAACCTCTCCGGCTTATAAAGGGACTTTGATAAAACATATTTATACAAATGGTATAGCGAAAGCGAAAAACAGAGTAAAGGTTGTTTCGGAAGTAACGGGAATAATCGAATCGATCTCTTTTACTGAAAATCAATTTGCCAAAAAAGATGAGGTAATTTTAACCTTAAATAAAGAGCGAATTTTATTAGATATCGAGCAGGCAGAATTAAACTTGGAAAAAGCAAAAGCAGAATACAATGCCTGGGAAAAAATCGGGGAAAATTCTGATGAAAATTTACTCAAAATCCAAACCGGTTACAAAGCTGCAGAAATTCAATTAAAAAAATTAAACCTCGATCTGAAAAAAACAACAATTAAAATGCCATTCAATGGAATCATCACAAATCTGAATATTTCCAAAGCTGAGCAAGTATCAATCGGCAAGGAACTATTTACCGTATTTGATTTAACTGAAATAAATATCTTGGTAAATGTGCTAGAATCTGAAATTTCCCGCATAGAAAAAGGTGCGAAAGCTAGTATAAAATTCCCATCCATAAAAGGGAAATTATATGATGGGAAAGTTGAATCTATCTCTCCAACCATTAATAATGAAACCCGAACCTGCGAGATTATTATTAAACTTCCAAATGATGGAAATATCAAAGACGGAATGTTCGCTGATCTAAAAATCGCATCTGAACAGTACCACGAGAGAATTATAGTTTATAAAGATGCGTTATTGAACCGGGATGGGAAAAAACTGGTTTTTGCGGTGGAAGATAATAAGGCAAAATGGCAATATGTGGAAATAGGTGAAGTGAATGGAAAATTCATCGAAATAACAAAAGGTGTAAAATCAGATCAGAATATTGTTATCAATGGTAATTTTTCACTTTCACACGATGCTTCTGTGGAAATTGAAAAAACAATTTCGTTCGAGGAGATCAATGAAAAGTTTTAAGAATAGTATTTGGCGAACTGAAAAGTTCAGCAAAAGAAGAAATAATGGAGGATACATGAAAAAAGTATTTGTCTTAATTTTAATCGCCGTAGTGGCGAGTCTAAATGCAAAAAGCAATCTAAGATTTGATGATGCCGAAAATATACCGATAAAATCCCGTGGTAAAGATAAAATCTTGAACACAAAATTAATTTGGGAAATTGATGAAACAGAAGATTTCTATGGTTTTTCTTATGTGTCCCAAATTGAAGTTTATAATAATAAGCTCTATATTTTAGAGTCTGAAGAATGGATTTCAGTATTTACAACTTCCGGTAAATATATCGATCAATTCGGAATCAAAGGTAATGGCCCCGGTGAAATCCAATTAATGAAAGATTTTGATATTTATAACGATCATATTTTTTCATTGGATAAATCTAAATATGTTGTTTGTAAATATGATATGAATTTCAATCTGATTTGGGAAAAAAAGTTACCCTCAGAATATCTTGAAACCCTAAGTCCGGAAGAGATTGAAGTAAATGAGAAGGGAATATTGATTTCAGGATTTTCTACTAATCAATCGTTATCGTCAATCCCAACTTTGTTTCTCTTAGACGAAGAGATGAAAATATTAGATAAGAAGTTCATCTATACTCCTGAAAAAAAGATGGATGCTTATGGATTATTGATAAACACAGCAAATCGGTTAACTGCAGATAATTCCGGAGTGTATTTTGCCATGATGGGTGGTACGGATTTTCTTTATAAATACGATTTAAACACAAACGAAATCGAATATTGTATCGAGAAGATTGGGCCTGGAAATGGCAAATATAAGATAAAAAACCATTCGGATGGTGGTACTGAGCTGATGTGTTATTTCAATGCTCTGGATATCAATTGCAGTGAAAATTATCTGGTTTCAGGAGAAAACGGGGGTGCTTTCACCAAAAAGCAGGATAAAATAAAAGTTCCCAAAAGCTATAAAAATAACATTGCACTTTACCGCAAAAACGGAACATATCTGGGAAGTTATTTCGATGATGATTTGGAATATGATTATTCTGGATTTACAACTGGCATCCAGGAAGAAGAAGAGAGTTTGTATATCTACCTATATTCTCCAGTGAGTGAAAGTTTGAAAAAAATAAAAGTGAAATTGTAGATTGGTAATGAGAAAACTCAGTTATAACTCGTTACGAAGTTTAACTTCGCTGGAAAAACATCTTGGAAAAAAACTATGAAAATAATTAAATTCAGTATAAACAGACCCATTACCGTTTTGATGTTTTATCTTCTAATCATCATTACCGGAGTCATATCATTTTTGCGGCTACCTATAGATTTCCTGCCTGAAGTCGGATATCCGCAACTAACTGTGATCACAATTTATGAAAATTCTTCACCCCGGGAAGTTGAAACTCTTATCTCTCAACCAATCGAGGAAGTTGTCTCCACCTTAAAAGGAGTTAGAAAAGTCACCTCCGTTTCCCGCAATGATGTTTCCATTGTCACCATCAAATTCAATTGGGGAACCACGATATCTTATGCATCTTTAAGCCTGCGTGAGAAGCTGGATAATATCAGCTACAGTTTGCCGAAAGGTGCAGAAAGACCAAACATTGCCCATCTTGATCCTTCCGAAGAACCGATAATGTATATCTCCTTAACCAATAATGAAACAGACGATATTATTCAGATTCAAAACATTGCCAAAAATCTTATCAAAAGAAGATTGCAACAATTGGAAGGAGTTGCATCGGCAGATATTATCGGAGATCTGGAAGAAGAAATTCAGATAATATTGGATGAAAATAAAATAAATTCTCTTGGTTTGAATTTGGATAAGATTAAGCAACAAATCGAATATTCCAACTTTAATATCGCCGGCGGCACAATCAAAGAGGGTCATTACAGATACAATCTGAAAATAATCGGTGAATTCCAATCGATCCA
>DAOWES010000118.1 GCA_030638385.1 Candidatus Cloacimonadota bacterium
ATAACATTTGATAAGTTTCATAAAACACATACAACCTCTCTCTCAATATCATAATCCATGAATCATTTCAAAAGTTCAATTTGCTGGAGTTTAATATAAATAATTTTCTATTATCATTCAAACACTTTTCCTTTGATTAAACCATAACTCAGGATACGACCACCGAACGAAAAGCCAAGAGGAGTATAGATTGCATCGATCCGGAGTAATTGTTGATCTTTACAAATCACAAAAACACCTTGCTTTTCATCTGCATAAAAAACCAATCCGGGTTGATCCGGTAATTCTTTATCATAATTGACTGGTGTTGCTTGCAATATCCTGATTTCCTCACCGCTTATTGTGGTAATTGCACCTTTGTTCCAGGGATTGGCTGCATTAATAGTTGCTATAATTTCAGCCGACTCCATATTTTTCCAGTCGATATTTACATCTTCTAATTTGGGTTTTGGATAATACTTCGAGCCTTTTGGGTTTTGTGTTATCAACTTGCCGTCTTCGGCCTCGATTAATTTGAGGATCTCTCCTACTTTAATAGATGAAAGAACGGCCGATTTATGCAATAAACTACCATAAGTATCCGTAGAATGAATGGGGATTTCTTCCTGAAATAATACCGGTCCGGCATCAATCCGGCTATTCATTTTATGAACACACAAACCTCCTGTTTTTTCTCTATTCCTGATCTGCCAGAAAATGGGATCGGCACTACGGTATTCGGGTAATTTCCCAAAGTGAAAATTATAAAATCCCTGAGAGGGAATATCTAAAATTTCTTTCTTAAAAATTAGTGGGAAGGTCAAAGTAAAGCATACATCAGGATTTACACTCTTAACGATTTCAATTAGCTCGGTACAATTTTCAAGTGCTAAAGTAAAGAGTTGTTGTTCTTGTATATATCCTGAATCAAGAATATCATTGATTAATTCTGTATTTTCAGCTGGCAATACAATTCCAGCAAACACTCTTTTTCGAATTAATTCAAAAACAATCTGAGCAGCCGATTTATTATTACAAAATACAAGTACTTTCATATTCACACACACAAATAAGTATTTAACCAACCACTGGATTCCTCTTCAACAGAATCCAGGATTCTTTCATCCTCCTGTTCAGGAATGATTTCTTCAACAAGAGCATTCCTGTAGCATCCATTTACTCCCGCATGCATGGTTCTATAAAGAAAGTAATGAGAGAAGAAATTATTAAACGCGGGGTTGAATTTCATACTACCTCTGGGGGAATTCAAATCTGAATTAGTTAATAAGGATTCGATTTCAGTTTTAGGTTTCCAATTATTGTTCAGGCAATGCATTATGATCAAACCGGATTCATATCCTAAAATGCCAAAAGGGGACAAATTCCGGTGCAAGGTATTTTTGAAATGTCCCTCTAATTTCTCCCTTACGATATTATTACTATTATGCATCCAAGTGTTGATCGAATAAATATTTTCTACTCCCGCCTGATCGAGCACCTGATGATCGGTAAACATTGAAACAGAAACAAAGGGCGTATCCGGCAAACCGGGATAATTATCTAAAGATTTCATCATTTCAACAGCATCCCACCCGCTAAAAGACGAGAAAATAAATGAGACCTCTTTTTCAAATACTTTATCAAGATATGATCGGATTTCAGTGCCATTGTCATTACGAACAATTTCTGTTTGATTAATCCGGCCCTTGTATTTATTTGAGGCAAGAGATGCTGCATAGGAAAAGGGGTAGCCGGCATCGAAAAATGACACCAGTCTGGAATATTCCTGTCCAAAATTTTTGACAGCCCATTTCGTGATCAAATAGGAAACATCAAACAATTTAAGTGAGCAATGAACCACATAAGGGTTTTTATCCATTCTGATCAAAGGCATTGCACCGGCATTGCACATGATCAATGGTGTTTTGGTTTGTTGAATTAAAGGCAGTAATGCTGTAATGCTTTTGTAGCCAATCCATCCTGTAATTAAATCAACATTATCCTTAAGGATCAATTTCCGGGCTGCAACCTGGATTTCCGTTGGTGAGGCAGTATTCGTCTCTTCTTCAATAAGTACAACTTCAGGAGGTAAATTCAGCTTTAAACCCTCGTAGAAATCTACCCCGATGTAAGGATAAAAGCCTGAAGCAGGTGATAATATTCCTATTTTCATTAATACTCCTATTTTGATATCATTTTAACTCAAATATTTTTTATATGGAGTTGTTAAGATAAATACCATTAACAACTCCATATCCCAATTGACTTTTACTACTATTGCCTTTGAGGGTATAAGCCTTCACAACAAATTATCCAGCTTATAACGAGGTATGGCTGCATATTAGAGTGTGACCTACTTTCACCCGCGTTATCAATAGCAACACTAATACCAGTAACATCTACACTTAATCCGGAAGTATTCACTGTAATGGCCTGGGGATTTAGTGTATGAGTGTCATCTTTTGTCGTAGCATAGAATGTGTTATCATTCTCATCCAAGCCCAGGAAATTATTTGCCGGAGTAGATGTGCCACCCGAGTCATTATTAACATGCATTGAAGCTGTAGCCGTACCGCTCAGACTACCCGAGCCACCCTGGGTAGTTGCTGTGTGAGTATGCATGGGCATTTGAACCTTGTCGAGCGTAACTCTTTCATAACCTCCCATTTCTCCGAATATTTTCGGTGTACCACCCATACTTATTCCCTTGTGAATAAGAGTTCTGCCTTGTAGATTAGGCAGTGCGAAGTTACGAATGCCATCACCGCCAAAGTGTGTACCTAATAGGGAAAATAAAGCGCCGTATTGTGCGATATCCAGTAATTGACCATCGCAATAAGCCCAGTTTTGTGGTGGAAAGCTAGCCGCAAAACCTCTGATTTCTGACATTGTTCCATCCATAATATTCTCCTTTTTATTTTCTTCAAAAATCAATAATTTTTCAATAAGCAGTAATTTTCATTTTTACTGCTTAAATTACTCGAAAACAAAAGTAATCTAACTGCAAATTATACTATAAGTTATATTAATGTAAAACTTCATTCATGTTTTCAACAATTAAAAAACTATCAATATCATTATAACACATACAATTTGAAAATTAACCGCTATCTTGTAGGGAATATTATTTAACAAAGTAAAAAACATCAATTTTCCCAAGCTGAACTATCAAGAAAAGTGGTATCCCTACCGATAGAATTCTGTAGATAAAAACAATTGCAAATAACAATTAGCAACACGGGCTTCGAATTGAAATACTGAATTTATTCATATCCCCTTCCTTATAACATATCCCGAAAATGATGAAAGTATGACGACACCACGGAAAAAAATCAAAAAAGCCTGTGATAGTTATTGGGAAAGGGGAAAGATTCCTCTCTGGGCGGAGATGCGTAAACCCTGAAAACATTTCTCTCCAATCAACTTCCTTACACAAACCTTGAAAAGGTTCAGAAGAATCTTCTTCCTTCTGAACCTTTTCAACGGTAAAAACTCCAGATTACCAACATAACCTTTTTTTTCACCGCAAAGACGCAAAGGATGCAAAGTTTTTATTATTCATTAACTTTTCTAACAATCCCATCTTTAATCAAAGTGACATTAAAATCAATAACTGACATTTCCCAGTTGGATAGAGACAAAAGATTTAACAGATTAAAAAATTAAAGGTCATTATGAATCCAGAACCCTGAAAAAGTCAAACAAGAGAAAAATTGAAAGAGACTTTTTCAGGGTTGATGATTTGGATTGGGTTCGAGTCGTCGTCATTCTTCCTTACGACTCGAATTTATTTCATCAGGATCATCTTTTTCTCAGCAATATATTTTCCTGAGATAATTTTATAGAAATAGATTCCGGATGCTACGGCTTGTCCTTTTGCATCATCTCCATTCCAAATAAAGCTATATCTTCTTTCCGCTTCAATATTTCCTGAGAAAAGAGTTTTGATTTTTCTACCTTTAGCATCATAAATTGTCAATTCGCAAGCACCTGCATTTGCTAAGGCAAAACTAATATTAGTAGTTGGATTGAATGGATTCGGATAATTTGAATATAAACCGAAGTTGTCCGGAATATCAGGAGAATTTTCGTCTGGTTTATCATTTGGAATAGTTAAAGCTACCGGGCCGTGCATAATAGACGATCCATCCATATCTAATGCTTCAATCCAATAATTATAAGTTTCATTTACAGCTACCTCATAATCTTCAAATGAATAAACTTGAGCTTCAGGCGTGTTATTAGCTTCAATAAGAGCTGAAGTAAATTCAATATTATTAAGATCAG
>DAOWES010000291.1 GCA_030638385.1 Candidatus Cloacimonadota bacterium
GATAATTTACTTTTTGATTCGCGAATTAAACGGAAAAGATTTATTGCGGAAAGAGAAGAACTCGCTTCGGAACGTGTGTCGGTAGTTAGCAAAGCAGGCGTTAGGAAGATTCTATTGCGCTGTTTGGAGATGCTTTTTGAAGCACGCAATTTGCCGATGGTGCAAAAGTGGTATTTTCCCAAATTGCCTAAAACACATTTTATTTTCCGAGTTGATACAGATTTTTGTGATGAAAAAGAAGCAAACGATTTATTGGCTATAGGCCGAAAACACAATATTATTGGCAGTTGGTTTGTAGATACCAAACAAACTGAACGCCTGAAAAATTGTTATAGTAAGATGATAGATCAGGAAATTGGGCTTCACTGTTTTCAGCATCTTGTTTTTGACGACTATGCAAAGAACAAAGAAAATATTGATGCCGGCAAAGCAAATCTCGATAAGGCAAATATCACCTATCATGGCTTTGTTTCTCCTTTGGGCGAATGGAACACAAATCTGGAAAAAGCACTGGTTGATACAGGCTTTTTATACTCCTCGGAATTTGGCTTTGATTATGATAATCTGCCATCGGTTCAAAAAAATGGCGACCGAACTATTCTGCAAATCCCCATTCATCCCATTAGTACAGGTAGGATGAGACGTTCGCATTTTAGTATGGATGAAATGATAGCATATTATAAAAAAGTAATTGATGAAAAAGTGAAAAATCATGAATTGATCGTTTTTTATCATCATCCCGGGCATCCACATTTACCTGTTTTCGATAAAGTTTTTGCCTATATAAACAAGTTGGATATTCCTACTTCCACGATGATGCAGTTCGCTTCTTGGTGGAAAAAACGAGATGAAATCGAAATTAATCCAACTTATGAAAATGATGTAATAAAATTAGATTCAACCCCGCATATAAATATTAGAATATATTATAAAAACAAAGAAACAGTGGTTGCTGCAAAAAATCGAATTACGCTAACTGAACTTGATTTTACAGTAGTAAATAAAACGGTAGATGATGAAAAACGGGCTAGGCAATTTCATTGGCGCGATCTGCTTTATGATTATGAAACAGCCAAAGGTAAACGATTTACAAAGAAGAAAATAGAGGAAGAAAAATGAGAATATTTTTAGCAAGTTATCAGTCATTGCATTTGCATCGAGGTGGACCAACCTATAAATTGGCACATACAAAAAAAGCATTGGAAGAGCTTGGCCTAGAAGTACATTATTTTGATATGTGGGATAGAACTATTAAATTTTCAGATGATGATATTGTACATATTTTCAATGCTAGTATCAGCACTTATGCTTTGGCAGTGAATCTAAAATCTGCCGGAATAAAATATGTTGTAAATCCCATTTTCTTTAGTAATCACAAAGCCGGGAAATTGCAAATATATCGAAAGCTGGATAATCTTTGGCGAAAAATATTTCTTCGTTCTTACAGCGATTATAGCCTTACGAAAGCTGTTTGTGATAATGCTGAATTGGTTTTGCCAAATACAGCTGCCGAGGGTGAACTTTTAATTAATGGATTAGATGTAGAACGAGATAAAACAACTGTGATTTTTAACGGTGTGGAAAAGCGATTTGCCGAGGTAAATGGTGAATTATTCTATCAGAAATATGGTTTGAAAGATTATGTTCTCTATGTTGGTCATTTGGGGCCATATCGGAAAAATGGTTTGAATATAATAAAAGCTTTGAAGAAAGTGAACGCTCCGGTGGTGATCGTGGCAGATGTATTTAAAGATGCAGCTGGCGAAAAATGCCGAGCAGAAATTGCTAAAGCAGAAAATATCACGCATATAGAATGGATAGATCACGATGACCCAATGTTAGCCTCTGCCTATGCAGGTTGCAAAGTATTTGCTCTCCCCACCAGATATGAAACTCCCGGACGTGCTGCGCTGGAAGCGGGACTTGCCGGAGCAAATATTGTGATAACACCACATGGCGGCACCAAGGAATACTTCGGCGAATATGCTGAATATATAGATCCGGATTCGGTAGAATCTATTCGGAATGCAGTTAATGAAGCGTTGGTAAAACCTAAAAACGAGAAATTAAAAAATCATATTTTGAAAAATTTCATCTGGTCAGTAATTGCCGAAAAGACGATTAAAATTTATGATAAGGTTCTAGATGCATAAATATGCTAGAAAGATTTTAAATTACGCTGCCGGGAATTTTTTTAATAAAATATTATTATTTCTATTTCTGCCAATATTTACCAGCTATCTTGTTCCCAAAGAATATGCTGTTTATGCAAATTTGATGGTCTTTTTTAATTTTATAGGAATGATCTATTTTCTTGGTCTTCAGCAATCTTTATATTCCTATTTTTACAAAGAAAAATCAGATAGATATAAATTTAGCCTTACCTGCTCCATTTTCATCACACTGTTTGTAGTTGGGAGTATTTTTAGTGCCGCAATTTTTATCTTTAAAACTCCTCTCGCTATTTTCATTACCAGATCGTCAGGAAATAGTAATTTGATGCTAATAATGGCTTTTATTTTATTTATGAATATGTTTTACGGTATAACTATGAGCTTGTTCAATATTATGGAAGAATCCCAAAAATATATACTTTTTACTTCCGGGAATAATATTTTTTTCATTCTGTTTTTAGTTTTATTTGTAATATTTGATAATTTTACAATTAAGACAAGTTTCATTTCAAATTTATTGTCTTTATCAATTTTCTCTACCTTAGCTTTAGTCTCAATGTATAAACAACTAACTAAATATCAAACTTCGGGGGCAAAGTATTACGATTTTAGTATAATTGCTCCGATGATCAAATTTGGTTTAATAATGATTCCGGGAACTTTAGCTATGATGATGATGCGTGTAGCCGATAGATATATGATTACCTATTTTGATGTAGGTGGTATGAATGCTGTGGGAATTTATGCGATCTCCTATAAAATAGGCATGATTGTACAATTTTTGGTTTCGATGATTAGTATTGCTTATTTTCCTTACGTGATGAAAATTTCTAATAAAGATAAGCAGGCAAAATCTTTTCGTAAGATGTTTGATTACTATTTATGGGGTGGTGGATTATTGGTGATTTTAACAATTCTTTTTACTCCGGAAATTTTTGAGCTGTTGGTAAAAGGAGATTATGCCTTTGCTGCCAAAATTACATTTATTGGAATTATTTCCACCTATCTTCATGGCATGTTTAATATTATAAATCTAACATTTTATGCTAATCAAAAAGCGGGGAATATAGCTTTGGCTGTTGTTGGTGGTGCATTAATGAATTTGGCTTTGAACTACATTCTTATTCCAAAATATTCATTACTGGGAGCGGGGATCTCTTCAATAATAGCATATTTGTTCATTGTATTTTTTAATTCCTATATAGCACATAAAGTATTTAAAGTTAATTTAATGCTTCCTCCACAAGCGCTTCCAAGTATTCCTCCTGATATTATTGCATTGA
>DAOWES010000200.1 GCA_030638385.1 Candidatus Cloacimonadota bacterium
ATTCAGAAAAATCATCTGCCCATCGAGAGTACTGAGATTAACAAGCTCGCTACTGTGTTTCACTATCGCCGCAAGTTTCTGCATTTCATCTTCGGCCTGCTTGCGTTCAATAATCTCCATTTGAAGGTTAGCGGTGCGCTCTTCCACCAATTGCTCAAGATGATCATGCTGTTTCCGCAACTCTTCCTCCGCCTGTTTGAGCTTGGTAATGTCTTTAAACACTATCACAACACTGGAAGGTTCGCCTTTTTGATCTTCAATAAATGATACGGTTATCGCTACGGGAGTTTCTCTATTCTCCTTTGAGACAAATCGAATGGATACAGGGGTGAAAATTTTACCCTTGAGAACAGTTTCTACTGATGCGATAATTTTTTCCACGTCCTCCGGTTTAATTATTTTTGATAGAAGATCAGTCACACCTTCTCCAACCAGTTCACTACTTTCATAGCCCGTCATTTTTTCAAAAGCCGGATTAACGAACATTATTTTCCCATCCAAGGTATGCAAAAGCAACGCATCACCCATAGCATTAACTACTGCCGACACTGCTTTTACTCGCTCTTCTTCAGCTAGCTTTCGTTCTTTCATATACTTCTTAAAAATATAAAAAGTGTACACCCAAATAAATAATAAGATAGGCAAAGCAATAAGCACAGCTGAAATAACAAAAAACATCTGTCGCCGTTCTTTTTTGAGCATTATCTTTATTTTGCCTTCCAAATGCTGCGTGATTTGCCACATTCCTTCACTATAATTTACTTTTTGGATTTTATATTCTTCACTCAATAATATATTCATCGCAGCCTTACGATTGTCTTGCCGAACTAAATCAAAAGCGTGATTTTCCATGGCTACAAGTCTTATATTGGCGACATCTGTTCTCGCAGCTGCTTCACTTATAAATGAATCAGGAACGATTTGCATGGTTTCTTTTATAATAGCATCTAATTGTGGTTCAAAATCCCTATAGCGCTCTTCCCATTTAAGTTCACCCGTTGCTACAGCCATATAGGCCGACATAGTTAACACTTCATCATAATAAATAATAATCCCTTTTAACTGTTTAATCCTAAAAACTCGGGATTGAGAACTTTTTAATTCATCGTATGAATCCCATGCAAACCAGCCCAAAGCGATAAAGAGTATGATTGTAAAAGTAAAAGAAACTGCCAGTATTTTTAGTGGCACAAATTTAGTTAATATGCTTTTCTTTACACTGCCTCTAGTCATTTCTCCCTCCTTGAGTTAGTGGCAAAGAATTAAATCCAATAAACTATAATATTGATAATATTTTTCCAGCTCGGTTAGATGGGTGGTAGATTATTCTACACACAGATCATAGTCATGATGAGTACACTACCTACACAGCGACGATTTCCATTCATTAAATAAAGTCTTCTGCAAAATAACTAAAATATTTTGTTTATCTCGCAGGCAATTTTACAAGCTAAATACACATTATTTTCTACTAATCTAATATTTGTATCTAATGATCTTCCCTTAGTTATTTCCACTAATCGTGAAAGCAAAAATGGCGTTAATGCTTGTCCCTTTATCTTCATCTCTTTTGCTTCTGCAATTGCCACATCAATATATTGAGACATTTTTGCAAAAGGTATCTCATATTCTTTTGGTATGGGGTTTGCCACAATATAACCGTTCGCAAATCCCAGCTTACGGCCCTGTTCAAAAATTTTAGCAATTTCCATAGCCGATTCCACCTTCTTAACAAGACAATCTGAACCTACTGAATAAAAAGCAGGAAAAAGATTTGTTTGATATCCAAACACCGGCACGCCAAATGTCTCCAAATATTCCAAGGTTTTGGGAATATCTAAAATTGCCTTAACTCCGGCCGAAACAACGATTATCGGCGTACGCGAAAACTCTATTAAATCTGCCGAAACATCAAATGTTTCTTCGGCAAAACGATGAACACCACCTATTCCACCTGTAGCAAATACGCTTATTCCGGCTAAGTTGGCCGCATTCATGGTGGCAGCGACTGTAGTTGCTCCAATGCTTTTTTCGGCTAAAACAACCGGCATTTCACGTCTTGATACTTTATTCACATTTTCTGCTGTGGCCAGTAGTTCCAATTCTTGCTCATTCAAACCTATCTTTATTTTGCCATTCATCAAACAGATAGTGGCTGGCACTGCCCCATTTTCTCTAACAATATCTTCCAATCGTTTAGCTGTTTTCACATTCTCAGGATATGGCATTCCGTGTGAGATAATTGTACTTTCCAAAGCAACTATCGGCTTTGACGCTTTCATAGCAGCAGAGACTTCTGCA